>JAPLUJ010000630.1:0-843 GCA_026397695.1 Verrucomicrobiota bacterium
CGATGCTTTCCTTCAACAACTGCTCACCCGCCCTGCGGATTACAGCGTCGTCGCCACCCTCAACCTCAACGGTGACTATATCTCGGACGCGCTCGCCGCCTGCGTCGGAGGTATCGGCATCGCCCCGGGAGGAAATTGCAACTACGACACCGGCCACGCCATCTTCGAAGCCACCCACGGCACCGCACCGAAATACGCCAACCTCGACAAGGTGAACCCGGGCTCGCTCATCCTCTCAGGTGAAATGATGCTCCGCCACCTCGGCTGGACCGAAGCCGCGGACCTCGTCATCAAGGGCGTCAACGGTGCCATCGGCGCGAAAATCGTCACCTATGACTTCGCCCGCCTCATGGACGACGCCACCGAAGTAAAGTGCTCGGAATTCGCCGCCGCCATCGTCAAATACATGGATTGACCCGCAACCGGGCCGCGTGCTCCAGACTCGCATGCGAAAGGAATGCCAAAAACCTGCGGCATCAGCCACCTTCGAATTGTCCCATCTTTCACCGGCGAGTCTGGAGACTCGCGCTCCGTGCTCCAGTCTCGCCCATCATGTCGTCCCGACAGCCGGCCCTCCTCGCTGCAGCGTCATCACGCATTCCAAGTGCCGCGTGTGCGGAAACAGATCGAACGGCTGCACCTCGGCAAGTTGATAGCCGCCGTTGCATAACTGTTTGAGATCACGCACCTGGGTGGCGGGATCACAGGAAACATACACCACCCGCGCCGGGCCGAAGGCCACGAGTTGCGCGAGGAACTCCGGCGTGCATCCCTTGCGCGGCGGATCAATCACCACCGCCGTCGCAGCCGCCGGAAAATCGATCTGCGCGACAACCGCCTCCG
>JAPLUJ010000630.1:865-5600 GCA_026397695.1 Verrucomicrobiota bacterium
CTTCGCCAGGGTCAACGCGAACAAACCCGATCCGCAATACGCATCCACCAGAAACCGCACGCCTCCAGCGGCCGCCTGCCGCGCCACATGCCCGGTGAACGCGGGCAGAATATACGGATTGTTCTGGAAAAAGTCGCCTGCTAGAAATTGGAATGTCAACTCCCCCACCCGCTCGCTGGCGATGGCCTTGAAGTCGGTTTCCACGGTGTCTCCAGTGGCCCGGAGCAGCACCGTGGACCCACGTTTGTAGGTGGCCGCCTGCGCCCGGATCCCGGCGCGGATTTCCGGCAACGCGGCATTGATCGCATCCATCGCAATCGCACACTCCGGCACATCCACCAATTGCGAACGCCGGCCCGCCGCCAGAAACCCGATTGCCCCCATCACACCGTCCCGCGCTTTCTCGAAGTGCGGCGTGATCTTCGACCGGTAATGCCATATCTTTCCGTTAGATAAGCACGGGTTCACCGGAAACACAATGCCCGCCATGTGTTGCATCAACTCGCCGACCTGGCGGGCCTTCCACGCGAGTTGCTGTTCGTAGGCAAGGTGTTGGTATTGGCATCCACCGCAGTCACCAAACAATGGACACACCGGCACCACACGATCCGGCGATGGCTCCAGCACTTCCACCAAATCGGCGTGCGAGCAATTCTTGTCGTTGCGATACACGCGCGCCTTCACCCTTTCCCCCGGCAGCGCGAAGGGCACGAACACCACCCACCCCCCCACCCGCCCAATGCCCGCTCCCAGATTGGTCAACGCATCAATCGTCAACTCAATCTCCTGATGATAATCAAAAGGTATGGCCACAAACTTTTTCGGCGGACGCTGCATGACGAACAGTAGGACTGTGCTCCGACACGCCCCACCAGGCAATCGATTTCAAGCGCAGAACAAAGAGCAGGGAGATGCGTCCATTCCCTCTGCACTCACGTCTCCCTGCTCACCTCCAATTTCCACCTCGCTTTTCCAAACCGCGCGGCCTACCCTGCCCGCATGAACGAACTGATCGAGTCCGGCGATCCCCGCGCCAAGGTGGTGGGAAAACGCCGCATGCCCGCACCGGGGAAATTGGCGTCCATCGCCCTATTCGACCAACTTCAACAAATGGTTGGCAAATTGATGAACGGCTTGCCCTACCCTAAAGGCGTGCATCGATTCCACACCGAGGAAGAATTCGACCTATGGAAAACCACCCTGATGATCCAGAACTCATCCGGCCGCCGATCACCCAAGACCTCGTCACCATCTGCCGCGAGCTGAACCACCAAGGAGCGAGGTATATCGTCGTGGGTGGAATGGCAATGATCATCCACGGCTTCATCCGCGCAACCGAGGACATCGATCTTCTAATCGAAACCACTGTCGAGAATGAACGAAAAATTCTCGATGAGCTCTCCCATTTGCCAAAACCAAGCAGACCAACCGCGAAAAGGATGCCATCGACCGTTCCTTTCTCCGCAAAACCCTCGAAGACCGTGGCGAATGGCCCGTCGAGTGATGCCGATCTAGAGCGGAGAGCTTGGAGCGAAGAGCGAGGCTGAGACAGAAGACCGCTGCGCTCAAAGACAGAAGACAGAAGAAAAGAGGAAGATGTGCTTTGCGCCGTGCCTGGCTTTCTTTTTCTTCTGTCTTCTGTCTCGAAGTCTTCTGTCTGTCTTGGCTTGCCCCGCGCCGCGCAGCGTTTAACCTCACCCGCATGTCATCCACATTCGGTCAGGTTTTCCGCATCCACACGTTCGGCGAATCACACGGCGGCGGCGTCGGCGTGGTCATCGACGGCTGCCCGTCATGCATCCCGCTTGCACTCGCCACCATCCAACACGAACTCGAAATCCGAAATCGTCAGCCCGCGCAACGAACCGGACACTGCGGAAATTCTATCAGGCGTGCATGAGGGACTCACCCTCGGCACCCCGCTTGCCATCATCGTGCGCAATATCGACCCGCGCCCGGATGCCTATAATGAAATGGCCACCAAATACCGGCCCAGCCATGCCGACTATACCTATGACGCCAAATATGGCATCCGCGCCCCGTCCGGCGGTGGCCGCGCCTCCGCCCGCGAAACCATCGGCCGCGTCGCCGCCGCCGCCGTCGCCCGCCAAGTGCTCGATGCCCTCCATCCCGGCATCGAAATCCTCGCCTGGGTGAAATCCATTCAAGACCTCAACGCCACCGTCGATCCTGCCACCGTCACCTCCGCAATGATCGAATCTAACATCGTACCCACCGGCGATCCTAACATGGTCGATCCCATGATCAATCACATCAAGGCGGTCCGCGCCGATGGCAACTCGGTCGGCGGCGTCATCGAATGCGTCATCCGCAATTGCCCGCCAGGCCTCGGCGAACCGGTCTTCGACAAACTCGAAGCGGATCTCGCCAAAGCCATGTTGTCCATCCCCGCCACCAAGGGCTTCGAAATCGGCTCGGGCTTCGCCGGCACTTTGCTCACAGGCCGTGACCACAACGACCCGTTCCGCATGGCCGATGGCACGGTCGTTCCGCGTCGCCTTCAAACCCACCGCCACCGTCATGACCTCACAGAAAACCGTCACCTCCTCCGGCGAAAATACCGAACTCGCCGGCAAAGGCCGCCACGACGCCTGTGTCCTCCCGCGCGCCGTCCCCATCGTCGAAGCCATGACCACCCTCGTCCTAACCGATCACCTGCTCCGCCAAAAGTGCATGGATCGCAAGTCGTAGATCGTAGATCGTAGATCGTAGATCGTGGATCGTAGATCGTGGATCGTAGATCTTAGATGACAACTCCCCACTATCTCTACCCCACAATATACTATCCCCAATCCCCAATCTTAAATCTTCGATCCTCAATCCTCAATCCTCAATCTTCAATCCTCAATCTTCAATCCTCAATCCTCAATCCGCCCCATGTCCATCAGCCTCACCACCATCGCGCTCGCCATCTTCGTGGTATGTGCGGGTTTCGTATTATTGCGCGGCATCATGAGAATCCTCTTAGGATGCCTCGTCCTTGGCTCCAGTGCATGGGTCGGATTCCGCCTCTGGCTACTCGCCCCGGATCTCGTGAAAGCCTGCTTTGGCATGCACTTGCAGTGGTTGGCAACCGTCATCCCCATCGCGGCGTTCCTCTTCACCTTCCTCATCGGACGCTTCCTCGTCAAATTCTTCTCCACACCTTTCCAAGCATCCGATGGCGAACGCCCGCCTCTCACCCTGTCACGTCTGTTAGGCGCGGCATTGTTCACGCTCGTCCCCACCTGCCTGGTGGTGACCCTCCTCGCCATTCTCATCTATCACGCCGGGTCCGTCTCGGAAATCCAGCAATCCGCCGGAACATCCGCGCCATCCCGTGCATCCGAACTTTTCCAAAATCTCAAATCCTCCGTGGAAAAATCCATCCCGCCCGCATGGCTCAAGCTTTTCGATCCGCTCGCCGATCCATCCCGCCTCACACTTGCCAAAATCATCACCGCACAATCCCAACCCCAGCGTCCCCCAGAGATCGACCCGCAAACCGGCAAACCCATCCCCCGCGCCGTCATCGTCAATGACCCCGAACTCCAAAACCTCGCCCGCGACGGGAAATTCACCACCCTGCTCCGCTCCCCGCTCCTCACCAAAGCCCTCAACGACCCAAAAGTCCAAGCACTCCTTAAGAATTTCTAACCCATGCCCTATCTAGTCACCATCGGCCTGGAAGTCCACTGCCAGGTCAAGACCGTCACCAAGATGTTCTGCGCCTGCCGCACCTCGTTCGGCGATACGCCTAACACCCATACCTGCCCGGTTTGCCTCGGCCTGCCGGGCGCGCTCCCGGTTCTCAACCAGGAAGCCATCGAAAAAACCCTGCTCACCGGCCTGATGATCCATTGCTCGTCCCCTGAAATCTCAAAATGGGACCGCAAGAATTATTTCTATCCGGACATGCCGAAGAACTATCAGACAACCCAACTCGACCAACCGCTGTGCATCGGTGGCGGCGTCCCGCTCTACGACCATTGTTATCCCACGGATTGCCGGAAAAACATCGCCAACCCCGGCAAGGTCGTGCGTCTCAACCGCATCCACCTCGAAGAGGATGTCGCCAAGTCCACCCACCTCGGCAGCTCGTCGCTCATCGATTTCAACCGCGCCGGCACCCCGCTCATGGAAATCGTCTCCGAGCCGGACATCGCGTCCGGCGAGGAGGCCTTCGCCTATCTCCGCTCGCTGCAAATGATCCTCCAACAAGGCGATGTATCCGATGCCGATATGGAAAAAGGCCAACTCCGCTGCGATGTGAATATCTCACTGCGTAAGAATCCCTCCGATCCGTTAGGCGCGAAAATAGAACTCAAAAACCTCAACTCGATCTCCGCCATCCGCCGCGCCATCCATTTCGAAATCCAGCGCCAATCCGAAGACCTCGACCGCAGTATCCCGCAAATCCAGTCCACCCGCCGTTGGGACGACGACCGCGGTGAAACCCAACTCATGCGCACCAAGGAGGACGCGCACGA
Source organism: Verrucomicrobiota bacterium (assembly GCA_026397695.1). Classification (GTDB taxonomy): domain Bacteria; phylum Verrucomicrobiota; class Verrucomicrobiia; order Verrucomicrobiales; family Akkermansiaceae; genus Luteolibacter. Next base: position 5,356 of record JAPLUJ010000630.1, read on the forward strand.
TTACCGCTACTTCACCTGCCCCGACTTGCTGCCCATCCGCACCGCACCGCTGTTAGATAAGATCCGACCGCGCGTCCCCGAACTCCCGCACGAACTCGCCGCACGCTTCGAACACCACTTCGGCGTCACCCGCTACGACGCCTCCGTGCTCTCCTCGGACCGCCACCTCGCCGCCTATTTCGAGGCCGTCGCCTGCGGGACCGTCGTCTCCCGGACCGCTAGTCTCCAGACTCGCTCTTCCCCCA
>JAPLUJ010000240.1 GCA_026397695.1 Verrucomicrobiota bacterium
AAATAGGAAACTTGCCTCCCTGCGTCCGGCGGCCAAGACTGTCGGCGTGAACATTCTTGTCACCGCTGGACCCACGCGGGAGCCGCTCGACCCTGTCCGTTTCCTCTCTAACCGCTCGTCTGGAAAAATGGGCTACGAACTCGCCGCCGCCTTCGTCCATGCAGGACATGCGGTGCTCCTGGTTTCCGGCCCCACCGCACTGGACGTGCCAGAACGCGTGGATTTCCTGCCGGTGGATACCGCCGCTGAAATGTTCGCAGCCGTCGCCCGGCATCTCGGACGCATGGACATCGCCGTGTTCGCCGCTGCCGTCGCCGATTACACCCCGGCCACCCCGGCTGCGCAAAAAATCAAGAAATCCGGCAATTCCCTCACCCTTGAATTGATTCCAACCCAGGATATCCTCGGCTCCGCACGCACACCGCTGGGCTTCACCGGCACACTCGTCGGCTTCGCTGCGGAAACCCACAACCTCGAACAACACGCCCGCGAAAAACTCACGCGCAAAAACTGCGACCTCATCATTGCCAATGATGTGTCCAAGCCCGGCTGCGGCTTCGATGCCAATCACAACGAAGTCATGCTGGTCTATCCAAATCTCACCCGCCCCCTCCCCCCCGCCACCAAACACCAACTCTCCCACCAACTCGTCACCCTCATCCTCGATCTCCACCAGACAAGAAGATCGCAGATCGAAAATCGTGAATCGTCGATGGATGAATTAGAATAGCATCCCCTATCTTCTATCTTCTATCTTCTATCCACTATCCACTATCCACTATCCACTATCTCTAACATGACCGACCTCACCCTTGCCACCGAAGCCGCCCATGCCGCCGGCAATCTCCTGCGCCAACATTTCGGCAGTGATGCCGTCGTCGATGAAGCCACCCATCACGACATCAAACTCGCGCTCGACAAGGAATCCCAACATCTCATCACCGATATCCTGCTAGGCAGCCGCCCGGAAGACGCGCTTTACGGCGAGGAGGGCGTGGCCGGCAACCCGCAGTCCCCGCGCCAGTGGATCGTCGATCCCATCGATGGCACGGTGAATTTTTTCTACGGCATCCCGCATTTCTGCGTCTCCATCGCTTTGCGCGTGGCCGGGGAAATCGTCGTCGGCGTGATCCATGACCCGATGGTCGGGGAAACATGGACCGTCGAAAAAGGCGGCCCCGCCCTGCTCAACGGCCGCCCCATCCATGCCAGCACGCGTGACACTCTCGACCAATCCATCCTGTTTGTCGGCTGCGGCAAAGACGAGGAGGCCCTGCACATCGGCATCCAACGCTTCCACAAGGCCTCGCTGCGCGCCCGTAAAATCCGCATGATGGGCTCCGCCGCACTTGGCATGGCCTACATCGCGTGCGGCAGACTCGACGCCTACATCGAAGACCACATCTCCCTCTGGGACATCGCCGCAGGCCTGCTCCTCGTCACCACCGCCGGCGGCAAGGTTGACCTAACGGAAGTAGCCGGCCACCCGGACGTCTGGTCCATCGTCGCCAGCAACGGCAGAATCCCGCTTGAAGAAATCCTTTGACGGCATGATCGTAGATCGTGGATCGCAGATAGAAGAAAAACCATCGCCCCATCAATCCTCAATCCTCAATCTCTTCCGCTTTTCCATCCACGATCCACTATCTTCAATCTCTTCCGCTCCTCAATCCTCAATCCACAATCCTCAATCCACAATCCTCAATCTCTTCCGCTCTTCCATCCACGATCCACTATCTTCTCTTCCGCTCCTCAATCCTCAATCCTCAATCCTCAATCCACAATCCTCAATCTCTTCCCATGACCGGCATTGGCTACGACGTGCATCGTTTTGCGGCAAACCGCCCGCTGGTTCTGGGTGGCGTGACCATTCCGCACACTCACGGGTTGGACGGGCATTCCGATGCGGACGTGCTCTGCCATGCGCTTGCCGATGCCCTGTTAGGCGCGATGGGTCTGCCGGACATCGGCCATTATTTTCCACCCGGGGATCCGGCCTGCAAGGACATCAGCTCGTTGAAGATCCTGGAAAAGTGCCGGGGGCTCGCCGATGAACTCAACATCATCATCGTCAACGTCGATGCCACCCTCGTCGCGGAAGCGCCCATGGTGTTGCCGTATCGCGAGGCCATGCGCGCCAACATCGGCACCGCACTCGGCATCCCGCCGCAGCGCGTCGGCATCAAGGCCACCACCAACGAAACCATGGGCTTCATCGGTCGCAAGGAAGGCATCGCCGCACTGGCCGTCGCCCAGATCGAGGAAAGCATCCCGTTCTAACAAACATGGGACTGCGGCGGGCATCGCCGCTTTGCGCGCGTGGGGCTACGCCCGAAACCTGTTGCGGGGTTCATGGCGTGGGCAGTTCCGCTTTGAGGCGCATGAAACGGCGCGGATGGGCCGGGCCCAATGGCGTCTTATCCCGCACCACCAGCGCCGCCGGACTGTTGGATATTGCTTCTGTGAACATCTCCCCCGCATCCCACTTTGTTAGATCAGAGGAAACCTCCACCGTCAACACCGCCGGATGATCGATGCGGCGCGGAATGGTGATTTGCACATGCCCGTTGACCAGCGTGACCGGCGTCTGTGGTGGCGCGCCCGCCTGCTTGGGCGGCGTTCCGAAAACAAACTCCAGCAGGTTGTTCGTGCCGTCGTGATCCGGGTCGTCGTACGGGCCGCTCGCCACCCCGGCCAATTCCGCCGTCTGCCATTGCTGCCAGGTGGTGGGCGGAGATGCGGCGTTGGTCACGGCTGCGGATTGCATCAGGAAGGGACTGCCACTCTCATAAATGGTGCCTAACACCGCCGTGGCATGGGCGGCATTCCAAAACAGGCCATTGGGGTTGGGCGGAATGCCCACGGGCGCGGGCCATGTCCAGTCATGCCGGAACAGAATCCACTCGCTAGAGGCGACGCCCCCTTGGAAACCCCACACATAGGCAGCCGGATCCTGGGTGAAAGGTGTTATATAATTGGCCACCGTCACCGTGAACTGGTTGTCAAATCGCTGGAGCTCTGGATCCGGATTGTAGGTGCTGCGTTGCGCGGGCACCCACTTGGCCGCCCAATCCGCGGTGTTGGCAGAACCCGGCACGAAGCCGTCCTTGAACACTCCCAATTCAAAACTGAAGCCTGCCGTCATCGCCGCACCACTGCTGGTCAGATTGCTGGCTGGTCCCACACTATACCAATAGATCTGCTCCGCATGGCATGCCGCCCCGACCCACCAGGAAATAACTAACAAAATCCAGCGAGGTCGCGCCGTCATGATCAATCATGTGTAGTCACGCCGCCTGCGCAGCACGAAGGTCAAGCCAGCGAGCGTGGCGAGCAAGGCGGCGGAAGGTTCCGGCACGAAGGTGTAGGTTTGCAGGAGATGGCTGCGAGAATCGGTGAATACCCCCGGTCCTGCGGTGTCGCCCTGCTTGCCATGGAGCGGAACATCCTGCGGCCTCAGATCGCTCACCGACCACTCGAG
>JAPLUJ010000251.1 GCA_026397695.1 Verrucomicrobiota bacterium
CCCTTGATGATGAAAGCAAAAATATTTTAAACTCAATCTTAGAATTACTATGAGAAAAGGTTGGGAAATAAAAAAATGGCATGAAGTCCTTGAGATAAGAAGTGGCAGACTCCAACCGCCGCCAGCACTCAATCCGCCACAGATTCGGGCGTACGACAATCCGTCGCAAGATTCTCCACGGCGAATTGAGGCACGGGACAGTCGATTACAGCCGGATTCATGGCATGCGCAAAGTCGTGGCTCGGGAACATAGCAATCCGGCCAGCTTTGCCAAGATATTACATGGGAAATCAGCGGCAAGCAGGGACCATGACCGCCGCACACACCGCAGCACAGTGAGAAAAAGGAGCTTGTCACCAGCAGGCAGTGCGCCTAGTATGCTTCGTCAGCCCGCCCTTTGACGTGACCACGATCCCGCAACTCCTGAATTCCCTTTTATGCACCCCCTGCCCTCCTTCAAAGCGTTCATCCTCGCGCTCTCGTTTGTTCTATCGTGCGGGTCGGGTTGCGGGGAGACGGCGGATGAATTGATCAAACAAGGCGACGTTCATGACCTGAAATTCAATCCGACCGAGGCGCTCAAATTCTATCTGCCCGCCGAACAACTGGAGCCGAAGAATGCGGGTCTCATGGAGCGCATCGCGCGCCAATACCGGCATCAGATGGCGGATACCCCGATTGTGAAGGATAAAATCCGGCTATCGGGAATGGCCCTGAGTTATGCGGAGCGGGCGGTGGTCCTCGCACCCAAGGATTCAAATGCGCATCTTTCGATCGCGATCTGCCACGCCAAATCCGTCGATCTTTACAGCAGCAAGGAAAAAATGAATGCCATGCGGCAGGTGAAAATATCTGTGGACCAGTCGATCGCTCTGGATCCCGGGAATCATTTGGCATGGTACATGCTCGGCCGTTGGCACCAGCGGGTCGCCGATCTGGGCGGTTTTAAGCGAATCGTCGCAGAAATGGTTTACGGTGATCTCCCCAAGGCAACCTTCGAGGATGCGGTCAAATGCTTCAGCAAGGCGATCCAACTCAATCCCGACCGCTCGGTTTACCATGTGGATCTGGGAATCACCTATGCGTTGATGGACCATAAGGATGACGCCAGAAAGAGCATTGAAAAAGGACTCGCCCTGCCCACCACGGGGAAAGATGATCCTGAAACCAAGAAACGGGGGAAGGAGACGCTGAAAACCCTGAAGTGACTGCTTCCGCTGTCTCGTGCACGCTGCGGCGTGAACGGAAATCCGTCTGCATCTAGCGGGATGAGCGCTTGCCTGTTCTCAAAAAACCATTCCCCGCTAGGAACTTGGGCTTGCCATGGCCAATAATTACCCGAAAGTGCGCTGCCCGCCAGGGAAACTCAAACTTATCCATTATGCCAAGAGAGGGTATCGCAATCATCGGAATCGGCTGCCGGTTTCCCGGCGGAGTTAATGACACCGAATCGTTCTGGAAACTTCTCGCCGAAGGACGTGATGCCGTGTCCGAGGTGCCCGCAGACCGCTGGAATATTGAACGCTTCTACGACGCGGAACCGGGAGTGAGCGGCAAATCCATCGCCAAGCGCGCCGGATTTCTTGATGACATCGATCAATTTGATCCCCAG
>JAPLUJ010000412.1 GCA_026397695.1 Verrucomicrobiota bacterium
ATATTGAACAATCCGACCACAATACACTTCTGTTAGGCGGGCGTTGGCAGCAAGGCCGGATCGAAACCGACGCCACCATGACCGCCAGCCGGCCTAACTGGTGGGGCGGCTTTCCCACGCCGGCGTCCGACCAGCACATTGAGTCGGACTTCCAGAGGACCGGTCTCTATGCCTACGATTACTGGAAGGTTCTGCCCGATCTCACGCTGATCGGCGGCGTGGCATGGGACTCCATCAATCACCCGGACAATTTCCGCAACCCACCCGTCAATGACGTGCAACGCCGCGAGGACAGCCTGTCCGGCAAGTGCGGCTTCACCTATCAACCGTCGCGCTGGTTCACCCTGCGCGGGATGGCTGCCGAGGGCATGGGCGGCCTCACGTTCGATGAAAGCGTGCGCTTGGAACCAGTCCAACTCGCCGGCTTCAATCAGGCCTATCGAACCGTCATCTCCGAGTCGCTGGAGGGATCGGTCGAGGCCCCGACCTATCAGATATACGGGCTTAGCGCCGAAGGCAGCCTGGCCACGCGCACCTGGTGGGGCGTGTCGGTCAACGCGATCAATCAGGAGGTGACCCGCACCCTCGGGGCCTTCACGGGGTATTATTTGAACGCGCCGGAATTACCCGCATATTTTCCGAGCGGCACGCCGCAGCATCTCGATTACCGCGAGACCAGCCTCGGCATCACCCTCAATCAACTCATCGGCGACGAGTTCGCCATCGGCCTGGGCTATCGCATCACACGCTCCGAATTGCACTCGACCCTGACGGATCTGCTATCCCAACCGGGAACCGACCTCACCGACCAGGCGACGCTGCAGGAATTGTCGCTGTATGCCAATTGGAATTCGCCGACCGGGCTGTTCGCGCATCTGGAGGCCAACGTGTTCCAGCAGGATTTGGACGACGACCCGTCACGCACGCCGCTCCGCTCCGGTGACGAGTTTGTCCAGTTCAATGCCTGGGCCGGTTATCGGTTTGATCGCAATCTGTGCGAGGTCACGGCGGGCGTGCTGAACATCGGCGGCACCGACTATCAGTTAAGTCCCTTGAACCCCCATGCACAGCTCGCCCGTGAGCGGACGTTCTTCGTGCTCTGCCGCCTGAGCTTCTAATAACCGTCCCCATCATGAAAAACCTCAAGTTTAACCTTGTCCGCCGCCGCCACCGCCGCCAGTTTACCCATGTTCCGATGACGGGTGCCCTCCGGGATGGCCTGTCCGGGAAGTTGCCTGAATCCATCATTATGATCACCAAACGGATTTTCATTTGGGTCGCATTGACACTCGCATGTGGCACAGGTCTATCAGGCACCGCCGTGGGCGCGGTGGTGATGGAACAGATCGGGGATGCGACTGTTTACAACTTCGAGACTCCGCCCGGTCCTTTAGCCAGCCAGCTTTTCCCCGACTTCCCGGATTATGATTGCTCCGTTCTGGATGATTTCACGGTCACGACGGATTTCCTGACAATCACCCGGATTGCCGCCTTGTTCTCGGCGCAAGCGGGATTTGCCAGTTTTCTAAATGTACAGAACTACACTGTGTATATTTTCAGTGCGGACAATCTTGCTACTGGCAATTTGACCGCCAACGTTGCATGTGTGATGCAGAGCACCGACCACGATGTGTCGGTCGTGGAAATCAACCACAGCGATCAATACGGTCTGGTGAACCTGGTTGTGAACATTGCTTTGCCCACCGCAGGCACCTATTGGGTGGGAGTAACGCCCAAGTCATCGGTCCCCGAGGACAAATTCTTCCTGCTGAACAATGGGGCCACCGGTGCGGTCACGACCGGCAATGCGAATGCCCAATTGGCCAATCCCGGGCTGGGCTTTGGCGTTGGTGCGCTCTCTTTGCTGAAAGTTGACGCCGCCTACACGGTCACCGTCGTTCCCGAGCCCGCCGCCATCACGCTCTGGATCGCTGGCGGCTGCGCTTTGCTCTGCCGCCGTCGGCGCGCCCGCCATGCGACCCACCATGCGTGAACCCGGCGGATGCTTCGCCAATGCCTCCTTTCTCACAGTTCGCCCCATATCATGTTGCCTAACAAAACTCTCTGGGTTTCGCTGCTTGCCATGGGCGCCGCCGGGCTGCTGGCACTCGTGTGGTGGCTAACAGATCACCCCGACAAATCCGCGTCGGCGCAGCCAACAGGCGGTGCGGCCCGGACGCCGCGCCACGCCGCCAGTGGCGCGACTGACCCGCTCGCCTCCGCCGTCGAGCGCTTGCGGGAAAAACCCGACCGTGCCGCCACTCTGCAAACCCTCAAGGATCTCCAGGCAGCCCTCAAATCCATGCCCCGCGACGAGGCGCTCGCATGGATCCGCGCGTTCCTTGAATCCGGTCAGGACCAACCCACCGGCCTGCCCTTTGAAATCGCTGCCGGCGGAAATCTAACCACATGGCCGACTTTCCGCACCTTCTTGTTAGACGCGCTGTCCGCCATCGATCCCGCGGCGGCCGCCGCGCTCGGCCGGCAAATTCTAACGACTCCCACCACCGCCGACGAATGGGCGCTCGCCTTGCGCAACGTCGGCCGGGTCGAGACCACGGCGGAGGCCGCCGCCTTACTGATAGAAAAAACCGCGGCGCTCATCGCCAATCCGGCGTGGCAGGCAAACCCGTCGGTCGGCTATCTCAATGCGTTCGATGTGTTGGTCCACACCAACGCCACCGCCAGCACCCCGCTGCTCTCCGGCCTGATCCAACAGAAAGACCGCAAGGATCTGGCCCACGCCGGCTTCCTCACCCTCGACCGCCTCGTCCAACGCAACCCCGCCGAGGTCCTGCCGCAACTCGCCGCCGACACCGCCCTGCAACAAAGCCGCCCGGAAATGACCGCCCAGCAATTCGCCCGCGCCGACCTCCGCGACGAGACACAGCGCGGGATCGTCAAATCCTGGCTGCTAGATCCCGCCCGCACCGCCACCGAACTGCGCTCTTTCGCCGCCGTCTATCCTAACAACAACCGCTTCATCTCCAACAACCTCCTCACCAGCGAATCCCAGCAGTCCGGTCCCGACCTCGCCGCCCACGACCGCGAGGTGCTCGCAATCATCAAGGCATGGACGGAAGATCCCGCGTTCGAGCCGGTCAAGGAGCACCTCGCCACCATGACCGCACGCCTCACCGGCTTCGTCGGTTCCCCGACGCCACCCGGCCCCCCAAAAATCAAAAATCAAATCCCCGAT
>JAPLUJ010000727.1 GCA_026397695.1 Verrucomicrobiota bacterium
CCCAACTTCGGCACTTATTCGTTAGAAACGGCTATTTTCCACTTTTTTCGCGCTGGAACCCTTGATTTTACAAGGGCCTGGTCTGTCGGACCCCATGTGGGCCGACCTACCCCCTTGTGCCGCCCGCAAACCCTGTGTTTCCATGGGATATGTTTTTGAAACGACGTGTCCGGCACAAGGATGGTAAAGACCACATCTACTATTCCGTGTGCGAAAGCCTGCGCATCCACAAAGGGCGCACCGTCCAACGTCAGATCCTCCACCTGGGCGAACTCAACACGCGCCAGGAACAAAGCTGGCAGCATACCATTGATGTCATCAACGAGGACGACGGCCAACTCCTGCAACGCCGCCTCTTCGCCGACCGCGAAGGCACAGCGCCTTGCGCCGGGGATGTCATCGAAGTGCGCCTCTCCACCTTGCGCGTGCGCCAGCCCCGCCGTTTCGGCGACTGCTGGGCCGCCACGCATCTGTGGCGGCAACTCGGACTCGATGCCTTCTGGCAGGAAAAACTCGGCTCTGAGCGCGGCGGGGTCCCATGGGCCAAAGTTCTCGAACTTCTCTGCGTCAATAGGCTGTTAGATCCCCGCAGCGAATTGTATGTTCACGAAAAATGGTTTCCCCAAACCGCCATGGACATCCTCCTTGATTGCGACCAGAGCGTCGCCGACATCTCCCGCCTCTACCGCTGTCTCGACCATCTCGCCGATCACAAACAGGCCCTTGAGCAACACCTCGCCGCCAAATGGAAAGACCTTTTCGGTGCCGACTTCGACATTGTCCTGTATGATCTGACCAGCACCTATTTCGAGGGCAAGGCCCAAGCCGTTCCGAAAGCCAGGCGCGGTTACAGCCGCGACCACCGCCCCGATTGCAAACAACTCGTCATCGCGCTGGTCGTCACTGCGGACGGCTTCCCGCTGACTTATGAGATCTTCAACGGCAATACCATCGACGTGACCACCCTCCAACACATCGTCCAAACCGTCGAAACCAAACATGGCAGGGCCCGCCGCGTCTGGGTGTTCGACCGCGGCATCAACTCCGAGGCAAACCTCGAATGGCTCAGACAGCGCGGCGCCTGTTATCTGGTCGGCACACCCAAGAGCCAGCTCGGAGCTTTCGAACAAAAGCTAACTGAAGGCGATTGGCTGCGGGCGGCCCCCGAGGTTGAGGTCAAGCTCTGCCCCGCCGACAATGACCTCTATGTCCTGTGTCGCAGTCAGGGACGCATCCAAAAGGAACAGGCCATGCGGAGACGCGCCATCAAAGCACTCATCCGTGACCTCATCAAACTGCGCAACCTCATCGCCAAAGGCAAACTCAAGAACGCGAAAACCATCGACCGCCGCATCGCCCACCTCGAGGAACGCCACCGGCCCTGCTGGCGATTCCTCAACCACTGTGCCTGCGAAAACGGCCGCCTCCAATGGCAATGGGACAAGGCGAAATGGCAAGCCTCGGTCAACCGCGACGGTGCCTACCTCTTGCGCGCCCATTGGCCCGGATGTTCCAACGACCCGGCGCAACTCTGGCAAACCTATGTCCAACTCACCGAAGCGGAAGCCGCCTTCCGCACCTTGAAAAGCGACATCAAGGTGCGTCCCATCTGGCACCAACTTGAAGCACGCGTCGAAGCCCACATCATGATCGCTTTCCTCGGCTACGCCATGCACGTCTGCCTGAAAAAACTCGCCGTGCCCAAAGCCCCATCGCTCACCCCTTGGCAAATCCTCCAACATCTCAGGAAAATCGTCATGGTGGATGTCGAATTCGAGACCCGCGACGGCCGCACGCTCATCCTGCCCCGCATTACCATTCCAGAACAGGAACAGGCCGCACTCCTGCTGCAACTCGGTTGGACCCTGCCCCAACAACCGCCACCCCGCATCCGCGGCAATCATCTCCCCGGCTCCAACTAACAAATCGCCCCCTCCGCGCAAGGGACGCACCGGAAAATGTGTGGCCGACCTGGCCGCCCAAAATGCCGAAAGTCCTTGATCTGCCAAGAAGTCGCTTCTCAAAGTGCCGAAGTTGGGTTAAGCACCACACATGGGCGGGAGCGGATTTCATCGCGGCGGGCGACGTGGACCGGCAGGGCTGCCGCATTGGGGAATTCATCCGGCCTGTTGGAGTCGATCCATTCGGCCAGGAGCGAGGTGAGGCGATCTTCAATGAGGTTTGGCATCTTGCCCCTTGGCGGTGCGTCAACCGGGCACGATATGATCGGCGAGGTCTTCGAAGAATTTGAGAGACCACAGATCCAGTTCCCGAGGATCCCTAAGGAAGACTCGAACGTCATCGGCAGCCTTCTGGAAGTCCACCGATTGAAATCGTTCCTTGAGAAGATCGCGCAGCCGCTGGGGAACGAGCGATTCGTTCCCCCAATGCCCGGACTGGCGCATTCGTGCTTCGAGATGTGCGATGTTAGGCGGAATCTTGCGTGCCACATACCAAACGAGGTCGTAGAAATCCCGCCCCTTCACACGGCTTTTCCAAGCCCGGCAGAGCACCGCGTGAAGCTTGCCCGCGAGGAGGCTACCAGGATCGTAGAGTCGGACCTGATAGGGAGTGGGTAGTAGTTGGGTCCGGACTTCCGTGGCGGCAAATGGCGGTGGATTGAGATCCATCTCCAGCTTGATTTGGATTTTCTGGTTGCGCGGCATTCTTGTCGCAAGATCGGCCGGTGCTCCGATTTGGAGCAGATTCATCTGGGTGTTTCCTTTCAGGAATGCGGATTCGATTCCGCTTCGTTCGCCTACCGATTTGCTTTCCGCGTCGAAGGCGAATCCCCAACTTGCAAGTTCGGTCGCGATCCCGGGCAGATGGGATTCCAGTCGGACTTCAGAATTTTCTGTGAGCCTTGTAAAATCCAGATCTTCGGAAAATCGCGCAAGCCCATGAAAAATCCGCAGAGCGGTGCCCCCGTAGAATGCAGCGTGCTCGAAGAATCCACTGCGCCACAAGCCGAGTAGGGCGATCTCCTGAACCACCTCGCGGGCGGCGTTCTGATAGTCGCCTTGGGTTACGGGCTTGTACGCCGCGACCATGTCGTGGAGTGCCGGGTTCATTCGGAGACGGGTCGGTGTTTCGCCGCATACCGCAGGAGCCATCGGACTGATGGGCGTCCATACGAATCGGCACATTCCTGAAGTTCGTTAGGGTCGAGGGGGACGCTTGGATTGATCCGCATGCCTTCCAGCCAGTGTCGTACATCCGCCATGGCACGGAACCCGGCTTCCCTGGCAATGGTGTCGCAAAGAGCCTTGGTGGGGCTTGCAATCAGGAATGGAATTTCGCCATCCGCTACTCTCATGATGCCGACCGGATAGACCGCCTCCGGAATTCCAACATATCGAAAGCGCCCGAATGCATTCTCAAAGGAAGCGGGTCGCTTGAGGGTCGCAGATAGGATTTCGATCACACTCTCGGGTATCATGCCGTGCCAGGACAACGCGGTTTCGAAGCTGATGTAGGACGGGCCATAGATGGAAGCAGCCAGGCAGAGCGGATCAATGTCTCTCCGGGTGGCGTAAAGTCCCCGCCGCAGGGCGATCAGTTCGCCGGAATCCAGCAACCGGGCAATCCTCCCGCGTCGGTCGGAAACTCCCTTTAGGAGTTCCTTCGCCCGTAGCGTGTCGAGAATCGCTCCCGCTGTGGTTAAATCCGAAATCTGCATGATCCGTGCTGGAAAGTTGCAATAAAAGCAATTTTCACGATGGAATCAAGCATATTTATCCAGCGCGCTTCATTCGCGCGTTGGTTTTCTCGTTGATGACCCTCAGCGAAGTGGCCAGCGCCTTCCTCAATCGCCCCGCAGCCACACGGAGCGCGATCTCGATGCCGGTGGCGGTCGTGACCTGTTCGATGTAATCGAGCTTGTTGACGAGCGTGACGGCCGGTTTCTCGCCGGTTTTGACTGTGGCCGTGCCGGGTGACTGTTTGTGCCGGGTCGTCCATTGCGCGGCACCCCTAACACGTCCACCGATGGCCTTGGCCGCGTTGATCCACGAGCCCTTGGCAAACCCGACACGCTTCTGGATCTTGGCGATGTAGGAATCGAGCACCTTCGGGCTGGTCACGATCTGGGCCGGGGTCCTGCGCTTCACGTTGGCGTTCTTTCCCGTCCTGCTTGCCTGGTGGAGCTTCGGGTCAAGGCGGCCCACCGAGAGATTCTTCCACGGCGAGTTGGATGCCTGGAGCGTCTTTTCCGCCTTCGAGAATCGCCGATTCTGGATGTTCGCCCAAAATCTATCGGCGGCGGCCGGGTCGCCGGGCTGGGTTTTCTCGAACGCATCGGACGGCAGGGCGAACACTTTCACGATGTCGCCGGCCACCGCCTTTTCCCCACGCTTCTTCGCCTTCTCGGAAAACCCGAAGGGCCGCGTGTTGCGTGCCAGTTCTACCGCCAATCCGCGGGCTTCTTGCTTCACCAGTGATAGCAGCGTCCGTCCCACTTTTTCCGGGTAGCGGTTGAGCAGACGTGCAACGTCGCTGCCGCCCTTGAGCTTGGTCGTGAACCGGATGAAACCGTCACTCATCGGTGGTGGAAAGGCTGAGTGTTAGAATTGGTGAGCGTGGATGACTTGAAACCTGCGAGATGCGGTATTCCGTGCCATCCACCTCGATGCGCTCGCCGAATTTCGGCAAGGTGTTAGGAAATGCCAGCTTCGGCACCCGCAGGCTGAG
>JAPLUJ010000394.1 GCA_026397695.1 Verrucomicrobiota bacterium
GGCCTTCTCGAGCGCCACGCGTGCCTGCTCGACGTCGTCGGGAGTCCTGCCCGGTCCGAGAAATGGATAGACCGCCTCCTCGATCTCAAGGTTTTTCAAGTGTTTCGCACCTGCAATGCGATACTCGCGGATGTGGATATTTGTGATCACCTGCGCTGTCAGAGCCGGGGCAACAAGAGCGAAGCTGAGAATCGCAGCTCGCAAAGTAACGAACCGCGACATCAACGCAGTAAATGGCCGCCAAATAATCATGATCAGCCCGCAATCAGGGCCACCGGGAATATCTGACCACCGATCCTTTGTCACAAGGGGACTCTTGTGACGATCCTGTCACATGCGGGACCGGTTTGTCGTCGAGCCATCCCCAGTGAAAAATTAGATCGCCCATTTGGCTTGGCTGCGCTAGGGTTCCGCGCACGCTATGAAACGATTCATTTTCTGTCTGCTTGCGGTTGGCATGTTGGCACCGTGTGTGTGTGCGGTTGAAACGAGAACCTGGATGTCACGCAAAGGCGGGACCATCGAAGCGCAGCTCGGCAGCATGCAAGGGGATTCCGTCATCCTGATCGGCAAGGACGCGAAGGAAATCAAGTTGAAGATTGTGGATCTGAGTCTGGCCGACCGGCAGCATTTGGTGGAGGCGGGTGGGGCGGATGCGGCGATCATCACGAGTGGCAAGCACGGGTTGGTGGAAAAGGAAGTGCGGCTCGACGCATCGACGTTCAAGCGTTTGGATGGCAAGCTCACGTTTCAGGACGGGCCGTCCGAAGGGTTTGAATTGCTGGAAACCCCGCATTTTCTGATAGGCAAGGCGGGGAAGATCCGACCGCACGCGGTTGCCGAGACGGCCGAGCGGCTGTGGCATGGCATGGCCTTCGAGCACATGAATTTCCGCCAGGACTGGGGGGATAAGCGCCAGTTGATTCTGTTAGTGGAGGACCGGCATGTGTATTCCGGTCTGGGCAAGTGGTATGCGAATTTCCTGAAGCTCGCGATGGATCAGGGTAACTCCATGGCGGTCACCAACACATGGGAGAAGACCGGTTCCACCACTATCGCCATTCCCGAGAAAATGATAACCCAATACAATCTCAGTGGGCGGGCGCTGGTCTTCAACGTCAAGGATGCGGCCCCCTATCACAAGGATCTCGCGCCTTTCCCCATCCATGGCATTGCGGGCCTATTGCTAGGCAGGCAATTGGGGGGGGTGACGTCTTTCGGAGCGGAAGGCTACTTTGCGATCACCACGGGTCATGCTTATTACAAGGAGATCCGCCTGGCTGGCAAGACCGAGACCAACCTGTTGACCGTCGCGGGCAGCATGAAGGATGAGATCAGCTCGAAGCGCGGTTTCGAGGATGGAACCTCATGGGCGAAAACCCTGCGCCCGCTCGTGCGCTCGGACAAAGTGGGGGTGAAACTCGCACCCATGTTCCGGTGGAAACCCGAGGATCTCAATCCCGAGCGCCTGGTGTTGATCTACTCGTTTGCCTATTATATGCAGAGCGATTTGAAACGCCTCTCCGCGTTCGCCAGCATGGTGCGCCGGATCGAAACGTCCAAACAGATTCCGGCACCCGAGGAAATCGCCAAAATCTTCGGTTTTGATACGGTCGATGCGCTGGAGAAGGATTGGGCGGATTTCATCAAGGAAGGGGATTTCAAGTAATGGCCGCCATGAAACGCTTCCGCCTGCGTGGTTTATGCCTCGGTGTTATGCTCATCACTGGCGCCGCCGCCCAAGTGACACCCGGGCAGGAATACCGCGATTTCACAGGTTCTAACGGCGTCGTGATCAAGGCCGTGTTGATCGACAAGAGCGATACGGAAGCGATCTTGTTGACGCGTGACGGCAAGCGCGCCAACGTGCAGCTTGCCAATCTCGGCGAGGA
>JAPLUJ010000016.1 GCA_026397695.1 Verrucomicrobiota bacterium
AGGTTGGGACCAATTGGATCAACTGCTTTCGATGCATCAACTCGGCGGGGTGGACGCTTCGGTCAACCTCAATATCCTCGAACTCGGTGCCTGCATCATTGACCAATACGATGCGGACAGTTACCCGACAGGTATCATGCTGCCCGGTCCGGTCCGGCCTTATTATGCCTTCGGCAAGGAGGATGTGCCCTACCTGTGCCGCATTCAGGCGATCCCTTACCGCGGCAAGGTGCTGGCAGACGTGAAGGTATATTATTATAATAATGATGACGGCACATTCTCGGTGGCCCCCACCGAAGCCTACGAAGGGTCGATGGTTCTCCAGCCGATGCTGTGGCGACTGCATCAGGTGGTGAAAATCTTCGATGGTCCGGCCAAGTTCCGGATTGCGCCGCAACACGTCGATGTCACCGGTGGAGGTTCGGAGTTCTGGATGGTCGGCGGATGGAAGGTACCCGGTTCCCGCCTGGTCGCGGGTGACTATACTTATTGGGGAGGGCCGAATTTCCGCGTCACCAACCCGGAACTTTTCCCCAAGACCTTCAACGGCACCGAGTATATCGAACTCGATGTGCCCAAGGATTCCACCGCCTTCCGCGAACCACAATCCGTGCACTCCCCAGAGCATGCCGCGATCGCGGGTTACTCGATCAGTGGCAATGTGCCACCCATCGAGGTTCGCAACGCAGACCTGCGCTGGGGCGGGCTGCCCAACTCGTTCTCCCATGTCAGCGGCTTCCTGGTCGGCCACGCGTTGAGCGCCCGCATCGAAAGCGATGATAGGGCTAACAGCAGGTGCAGGCTCGGCGTCGGCTATTTCCGCGGGGATCCGGTCGAAATCGTGCTGCAATATCAGGGTCCAGATGGCACCTGGAGACCATATCATCGCGGCGAGTTCACCTTCAAAAGCAACTGGGGCGACCACTTCCTCTGCCGGGATCCGGATTGGCAGACCGAAGCATTCTGCTGGTCGTCATTTCTGATAGACCCCCGCACCGCACGCTTCGGCGGTCTGGCCACGGTGTTCGCCAGCGGCGTCAAAATCATTCAATGGACCACCTTGCACGACCAGATGACCTGGCCGGAAGGCGTGGCCATGGCCTTCGGTAAAGATCGGACTCTAGGCGTCAGGTCGGGCTGGACCGCCCCGGCTCCCAACACCGGTTGGAACTTCAACTACGACGGCGGTTGGGGGAGCGTTCAAGGTAACAACGTGGCGGCCGTGGCGGAGAACAACGCGACCGCCTGGGCCGAACCGATGTCCTTCTGTTACTTGGATCCCGATGACGTGCTGCGGCCCGGCGTGGCGGCGCTCAACGAATATAACAGCACGGCCCTCGGCAACCCGATGTCCACCCGCTACGCCATCAGCAATACCGGCGCGCTGTCCACTGCGGAATCCACCGCCGGCCGCCCCGTCATCCTCAACCGACCGTTCCGCTCGGTGGCGGAACTGGCGTATGCGTTCCGCGGCACCCCGTGGCGCGACATCGACTTCCTCAGCGCGGTCTCGCCGGATGCCGGTCTGTTAGAGGTGTTCTGCCTCTACGAGAATCCCGAGGAGGAAACCCTCAGCGCCGCGGAATTGCGCAAGCGCCCGGCCCAGATGGTCGCCGGCCGCGTCAACCTGAATGCCGCCGGACCCGAGGTGATCGCGGC
>JAPLUJ010000064.1 GCA_026397695.1 Verrucomicrobiota bacterium
GCGGCGGGACTTGAAAACCCAGGCGGACTACGACGCGCTGTTTGAGGATTACGAATGCAAGAGCCTGCCCCTGCAAAACGAGTCGCTGGCGCAAATCCAAACGTGGATCAAGAAGGGCGAACGGGTGGCCCTGACCTGCTTTGAACTGCATCCGCACCAGTGCCACCGGCATTGCGTGGCGGAAGCACTGGAACGCCAAGCCGTGAAGAAATTGAGGGCGGTGCATCTGTGAGAGAATAACAACATGCACCGCGAGCGCATCCTCATCACCGTGAAGACCTACCCGACGTTGTCGCGGAAACACGGTGAGACGGTTTGCACGGCGGGCATACGTGAGGACGGTTCATGGGTGAGACTCTATCCGGTACCGTTCCGGCGCTTGGACTAGCAGCAACAATATCGGAAGTTCGATTGGATCGAGTTGAACATGAAGAAGGGCACTGCGGATCCTCGACCGGAGACATATCATCCGACGGATGCGAAAGCCATCCAACCGGTGGCCCACCTCGGCACAGCCGAGGAATGGCGGAAACGCAGAGAGGCGCTTCAGCCCGTAACCGTGCATCATCGCCTGCAGCCAATGCTGGAGGGCGCAAAGGCCAACACCATGTCGTTGGCGATGTTCAAACCCGCCCGCATCGAGAGTTTTTTCTGGGAGCCGTGTGCACGGAATCGGGATGAGGCCAAGGTGGCTGCGATGCGCGAAATGGCTTCACAAGGTGAGCTTTTCGCCGAGGAACAATGGCACCGGACATTCCGCCTGATGCCCAAGCTGCCCTATAACTTTTCGTATCGCTTCGAGGATGCCGATGGCAGGCGCAGCGAGTTACAAGTGCTCGATTGGGAGGTTGGCCAGCTTTTTCACAATTGCCTGCGCGACGCCCACGGCGATGAATCCGTGGCGCTGGCCAAGGTGAAACAGAAATACTTCGACGCCTTTTTGAAAACCGATCTGCACTTCTTCCTCGGTACGATGAAGGAGTTTCACGGATTTTCCCCAAACCCATGGGTGATTATCGGTGTGTTGCCCATGCCCTATTCACCCGCTGCGGATCAAATAGAACTGTTATAGCCCATGTCTAGACCTACAACAAAGAACAGCTTTTCGAACAGCCCGCTCAGCCTGCCACAAGGGACAAAATCCTCGACCATTTGACCGGACATAAAAATGGACATGGAACGCGGAAAAAAATCTTGGTTTTTGCCACAAGTCATTTATTTTCTGTCCTGAAACAGGACAACTCATCGGACGTTGATGCGGACATTTGAACGGACACACGCGTGGATTTCCTATCGCTGTGACCTCGGCAAGGCGGGAGCGGCGCTGTGGCTGGCGCTGGGCGAGGCGGCGTCGAAATGTGAGCACATTTCTCGGGTTCCGCTGCGCCCGGCCACGGCGCAGGCGTTGCATCAGTTGTATTTGGCCAAGGGTGTGGCGGCGACGACGGCCATTGAGGGCAACACGCTTTCGGAGGAGGAGGTGCTGAAGGCGGTGGAAGGCAGGCTGGTCGTGCCGCCATCCAAGCAATACCTGAAGCAGGAGGTGGAGAACATCATCGCGGCGTGCAACAGCATCAGCAACCAAGTGGCGGCGGGCACGCTGCCGGCGTTGTCGGCGGATCTCTTCCGCGCCTACAACCGCCAGGTCTTGGACCAATTGCCCGTGAAGGACGTGAAACCCGGCGAGTTGCGGACGCATTCGGTGATTGTCGGCAACGTCTATCGGGGAGCGCCGGCGGAGGATTGCCCGTATCTGATAGACAGGCTGTGCGAGTGGCTCAACGGCCCGGACTTCCAAGCACCGGAAAGCCTGGGCCC
>JAPLUJ010000019.1 GCA_026397695.1 Verrucomicrobiota bacterium
TCCGACCAGTCGCGGTTAGGGTTTCGGCTTCAATGTGACCGCGCCTGTTATGGCGCGGAAATACACCCTGCTCCGCACGCTCCGCACCTCACGCCGCCACGCTTCAATGTGACCGCGCCTGTTATGGCGCGGAAATACAGCAAGCCAACGCCAAGCATACATCAGAACCCGCAACGCTTCAATGTGACCGCGCCTGTTATGGCGCGGAAATGGTACTCTTGCGGGAGCGGCCTGAGAGTAGGGGAAGCGGGCCGGATTGCGAGAGGCGAATGGAAAAGATGGAAATACGGGCCGCATGCGGTGGCAATTGGGTTCGTAAAGTTTTGAATGTCAAAGAGCGCGAGCGGGTTCCGGGAAATCGCGAGGTTGGGACCTCTCGGAGGAGGAATCCTGGCCCCGCGAATGGCGGGCACCCATTAGATAATCTGGGAGCGCACGCTTGGCGACCATGATTTTCCGAGGCAGGAAAGGCTGCTGGTCCAATCGACCTCATCCGGTCCGATGTCGATGACCAGCAACTGGTCCTCCTGTTGGTGGATGATTTCGGTGGCGCAGGTG
The DNA here is from genome assembly GCA_026397695.1 of Verrucomicrobiota bacterium. Taxonomy (GTDB): domain Bacteria; phylum Verrucomicrobiota; class Verrucomicrobiia; order Verrucomicrobiales; family Akkermansiaceae; genus Luteolibacter. The sequence goes on from JAPLUJ010000019.1 coordinate 559, forward strand.
CTGAGGCGTTTCACTTCGGTCGCGGTCAGGGAGCAGAGGAACACGCTGTATTGGACGTGCTCGCCATGATCCTTGAGGAGTTCGAAGAGTTTGGTGCGGCGTTTGTCCTCGGCCACGTCGTAGGAGCAGAGGAAAATCCTGCGGTTGTTGGTCAGCGCACGACGGGCCATGGCAGTGTGGGGATGTCGCCGCGGAGGAGCCTCACCAGCAGGCGGGCCTGGATGCGCAGGATGGTGCGCCACGAGCAGCGATAGGCAAACTCCGGGTGGGTGAAGATCTGGTCGAGCCGTTGTTCCCATGCGCGGAGCAGGGCTTTTTTGGCGGCGGGTTTCATGGTGCAACCGTTCGCGTTGGTTTCGAAATCGCGGGGTTTCACCATGCCGGTATTGATCGCGGTGATGACCACGCTGTCGGCGATGATGGGCCTGAACGGTTCCATGAAATCGAGCGCGAGGGCGGGCCGGCCGTGGCGCGGTTGGTGATAGAGCCCCCACCACGGGTCGAGACCCTCGCTCCACAACGCCACCAGGCATTCCTTGACTAACAACGCATAGGTGAAGGATAGCAAGGCGTTGACCGGATCCTTGGGTGGCCGGCGGTTGCGGTGGGTGAAGTCGAAGTCCGGCAGTTCGCCGGTTTTCAACATGCCGGCAAAGGCGGCGAAGTAATGGGATGCGGCCTGGCCCTCCCAGCCTCGCAACCAATCGGGCGACAGCGGGGCGCCGGTGTCGGCGGCGGGATCGAGGGTCTTGAGGTGGGCGGCCAGCGCGGTCACGCAGCGGTCCTTGGATTCGCCGCTGCCGTTGCGCAGCACGAGCGCCCGCTGGTTGGCCGCCTTGGCATAAACCAGCGGGATGGTGAAGCGGCTGCATTGGCGCGGATCGGCGGCGGCCGCATATTGGGCGGCGCGGCTGTAGGCATTCTCGATGCCCATGCCGTGGCTGAGCCCGTGAAACCACGACCCGGTGGAGAAATGGACGATGGGCAGCCCCTTGTCCATCAAGAGGTGCATCGCTTGCGAGGAAATCTGGACGTTGCCGAAAATGACGACCTGGCTGGTATCAATAAGCCGCGTTTCGCCGATGCTTTCGCCGTCCTTGGTGACAGTGAGTCGCTCGCCGGTCTTGCCGATGCGTGCGCCCTGCTCCTGCACATAGAATGGCGTGGCGCGGTCACGCGCCGGATAGAGCCGCCGCGGATCGCTGCCGACATCCACCACATCTTTGCCATTGGCCGCGTCCCGCAACTCGCGGGTTTCATCGGGCAGACAGATCCCGCACAACGAACACCCCCAGCACTTCGGGCTGTCCTCCAGCGGGGGCGGCATCTCGGTGGATCCACGACCATCCCTGATCGCCGCAATGGTGGTGCGGGTCTGGCGTTCCAATTCCTCATCGAAGTCCACCCGCACCCGCGTCCGGCTGCCGGCGAAATACACA
>JAPLUJ010000756.1 GCA_026397695.1 Verrucomicrobiota bacterium
GATCTCCATTTTGCCACGCAGGCGCATCGACCCGCGGCCGGTGCGGAAGTATTCCTCGATGCCGCGCAGGCCGCGGATCTCGCAGGGAACCGGGAAGTCCGGCCCTTTGATGAAATGCATCAATTCGGGCAAGGTGATTTCGGGATTGTCGATCTGCGCGCAAATGGCATCGACCACTTCGCCGAGATTGTGCGAGGCGAGGTTGGTGGCCATGCCCACCGCAATGCCGGTGCTGCCGTTGACCAAAAAGTTAGGGAATGCCGCAGGCAGCACTGACGGCTCGGTTTGCGAGCCATCATAGTTCGGGATGAAGTCCACCGTGTCCTTGTCGAGATCGTCCATCATCGCCAGCCCTAACGGATGGAGCCGCGCTTCGGTATATCGCATGGATGCCGCGCCATCGCCTTCCACCGAACCGAAGTTGCCCTGGCCGTCGATGAGCATTTCACGCATCGGCCATGGCTGGCCCATGTTGACGAGCGTGGTGTAGATCGCCATGTCACCATGCGGGTGGAAATTACCCATGGTTTCGCCGACGATCTTGGCGCACTTGACGTGCGGTTTTCCCGGGCCGACGCCGAGCTGGCGCATGGCATACAGGATGCGGCGCTGGGACGGCTTGAGGCCGTCCCGCACATCCGGCAGGGCGCGGGATATGATCACCGACATCGAGTATTCCAGAAAGGACTTCGAGAGTTCCTCGGCGACGTTGATGGGTTTGATGTGTTCTTCGGACATGGTTAAAGTGGATGGGTCATGGGTCACGAGTCATGGGTATCTGACGGAGGGCCAATCGTTTTGATGTAAGCGTTGAGGCGTTTGCGGAGGGATTCGAGATCCCGATAGAGTTGGCGGGCCAGTTCGGCATCAACCAACTCGCGGCGGGCGGCTTTTTCCAGCCAGGTCTGCGTTTCAGCGAGTGAACCGCGGGCATAGTAGCAGAATTTCTGGTTCTCCTTGTAGTGATATCGGCCGTGACCCTCGGAGATATTGGCGGCAATCGAATCGGTTGCGCGAACGAATTGCTTGCCGACTGTATCTTTTGCCAGGAAATCCCACTGGGTCACCCAATCCCAAACGATCTCCCCGAGACGCATGGCTTCCCGATAGATTTCCAGATCATTCAAGGACTTGCTCATATTACCTGTGACTCATGACTCATGACTCATGCCTGGCCGTCACACGTCAAGATTCCGGACGTTGAGCGCATTGTCCTCGATGAAGCGTTTGCGGGGTTCGACGACGTCGCCCATGAGGACATCGAACATCTTGTCGGCTTCGACGGCGTTGTCCTCGTCGAGGCGGACGCGCAGGAATTGGCGGACCTCGGGGTCCATGGTGGTTTCGAAAAGCTGCTTGGCGTTCATTTCGCCGAGGCCCTTGAAGCGTTTGATTTGCACGCCGCGGCTGGCGATTTCCAATACCTTGGCGAGGATATCCGGCACCGCGAAAACCGGCGTGACTTTTTGTTTGTCGCCCTCGCCCTCGACAATTTCAAACAGCGGTGTGTCGTCGTTGAAGAAGACCGAGGTGTCGATGCCGCATTCGGTGAGGCGCGAGAAAATGCGGGTGATGGCATGGGATTCGTGGAGTTCGTGGAGGTTGGCGCGGCGCGACGGGCCGGTTTGGGCGGCGAGCTCCTCGTCGGTTAGAATCTCGTCGAACAATCGGAGGTCGCGGTTTTCCGCGGCATAGGCGCGGAGATCGGCCTCGGTGGGGAAGTAGAGCACGCTCTCGTCATTGCCGATGCGCACGCGCACCATGTATTCCGGCAGCGCGCCGTCATGCCTGGCGGCGAGGTATAGCCTGAAATTGCCGCCGTTGCCCTCGATGGAATTGGTGAAGCGTGCGAGTGACGAGAGGTTTTCGAGGATGAGTTTCAACTCGTCGGCGGAGAAACTACGGGATTGATCGTAGGTGCGGAGTTCCACTTCCCCGGCGCCGAGATCTATCAGTATGCGGTTGAGCTTATCGTTGTCCTGGACGTATTCCTGGCGTTTTTTGCGGCTGACCAGATAGAGCGGCGGCTGGGCGATGTAGAGGTAGCCGCTTTTGACCAAGGCCGGCATGTGGCGGCAGAAAAACGTCAGCAGCAAGGTGCGGATGTGGGAGCCGTCGACATCGGCATCGGTCATGATGACGATTTTGTGATAACGGACCTTTTCGATGTTGAACGAACCGTCCTGTTCACCATCGCCGATGCCCGCGCCGATGGCGGTGATCATCGATTGGATTTCCTTGTTCTGCAGCGCGCGGTGGAGGCGGGCCTTCTCGACATTGATGAGTTTGCCGCGCAACGGCAGGATCGCCTGGGTGCGGCGGTCGCGCCCTTGTTTGGCCGAGCCGCCGGCCGAGTCACCTTCGACAATATAAAGCTCGGATTTCGCGGGATCGCGCTCCGAGCAGTCGGCGAGTTTGCCGGGCAGTCCGCCGCCGAACATGGCGGATTTGCGCACCGTCTCGCGGGCCTTGCGGGCCGCCTCGCGGGCGCGCGCGGCGTTGACGGATTTTTCGATGACCTTTTTCGCGAGTGCCGGGTTTTCATCGAAATACTGCATGATGCCCTCGTACACGATGGACGAGACCACGCCTTCGATTTCGGTATTGACCAGCCGGTCCTTGGTCTGCGAGTTGAAGCGCGGGTTGGGCATCTTGACCGAGATCACACAGACGAGGCCTTCGCGGACGTCGTCGCCGGAGAGCGCCGGATCCTTGTCCTTGAGGATTTTGTTAGCCTTGGCATACTGGTTGATGCCGCGGGTGAGCGCGGTGCGGAAGCCGGTGAGGTGGGTTCCGCCGTCGCCGTTAGGGATCGAGTTGGCGAAGCACAGGATCTGGTCGTTGTAGGAATCGTTGTATTGGAAAACCACGTCGGCGAACACATCGTCGGTGGTTTTTTTGCCGTCGTAATCGAGTTCGATCTGGCGCTTGCCGTTGAGAATGATCGGGGTGTCGTGAATGACCGTCTTGTTTTCGCCGAGTTGGACGACGAATTCCTCAATCCCTTTGGCGTAGAAAAACGTGTCCTTTTTCGCGGATTCCGGGCGCTCGTCCTCGAGCTCGATCGTGAGGCCGGGGTTGAGGAATGCGAGTTCGCGCAAGCGGGTGGCGAGGCGGTCGAATTTGAATTCGATGGTATCGACGAAAATGGTGGCGTCCGGGAAGAAGGTGATGGTGGTGCCGGTTTTGTTAGGATCCACCTCGCCCACGACATGCAGTGCTTCGGTGGTTTTGCCGCGCTCGAAGCCGATGCGGTGGACCTTGCCATTGCGCATGATGTCCGCGCGGAACCAATCGGCCAGGGCGTTGACGCACTTGGCACCGACGCCGTGCAGGCCGCCGGAGTATTTATAGGCGCCCTGGCCGAACTTGCCGCCGGCATGCAGGTTAGTTAGAACAAGTTCGACGGCGGGCATGCCGAATTTCGGATGCATATCCACCGGGATACCGCGGCCGTTGTCGGCGATGGAGACCGCACCATCGACGTGGATGGAAACCTTGATGCGCGAGCAGTAACCGGCGAGGTGTTCATCGATCGAGTTATCTAACACCTCGAACACGCAGTGGTGTAGGCCGCGCTCATCGGGATCCCCGATATACATTCCCGGGCGCTTGCGAACGGCCTCCAGACCTTCGAGTTTGTCGATCTGCGCGGCGTCGTATTGCTGCTCGGTAGCGACCTTGGTTGGGGCTTGTTGGGGCACGTTGGGAGACTCGGACATAAGGCGGTGGGAGAGTCCCAAATCCGGGCTCTGGAAACAAGCAACTTCTTGCAAAATCAATCGGTCAGGCCGAGGCATTCGCGCTGCCAAGCGAGCAGCACGTCAGCGGGCACGGCGTCTCCGGCCACCAAGCTTTCCAAGACCGAACGTGGTGCGATCAACGAGCCTTCGATGTCCAGTTTGACGGCCGCTTGCTCGCGGGTTTTGATCAAGGCATCCACCTTGCGTTCAAAATCGCGATCCAGTTTCCTGCGTTTGCCGGTCAGGCGTTGCGGCCAATCGTTTTCGGCAAGTGATTCCACTGCGGCGACTGCGGCGCGGAAGCGTTTCACCCGGGCAGGACGGAAATGATGGGGCAGGGAAATGTTTTTGCGGGTCGCCAGATCGTGGCTCCATTCCAGAAGCTGGCGGTTGGTGGTCACCATGAACGACGGGCGGTCCCAAGTCTTGGCTTCAGCATCGCGCCAATGCCAGAGCGCGCGCAGGCATACCAGACCGAAAGGTTCGAGTTTGCCCGACCCCTGGATGCGCCAATTTTCTTCTTTGGAGTCATCCCGGTCGAGCACCCGTAGGCGGGCGGCGGCGCAGCTTTCTTCAAACCAGGCATAGCGTTCCAGATTTTTCAGTTGGGTGACGATGATATCACCCATTTCCAACAGGTAACGCACGTCATTGAGTGCATACTCGATCATCTTGGGCGAGAGCGGGCGTCTGCCCCAATCCGCTTTTTGCGAGGATTTCGACAGATCAATGCCGAAATACCGGCTGACCAGATCGCCCAGGCCGAAGCGGCGCACGCCGAGCAAGCGCGCGCCGATCTGGGTGTCATAGACCACCGGAGGCAGCGCGCCAAACTGCCGCTTGAACATGGTCATGTCGTAATCCGCGCCATGCATCCACACCGTGGCCTCCGTTAGATAAGCGCCCAAGGCTGATAGATCCTCGATCGCCAGCGGGTCGATCAACACGGAGTCACCCCGGACGGCGAATTGAATCAAGCAGAGCGACTCGCGATAACGATGCAAGCTATCCGCCTCGGTATCAATCGCACAGACCGGAGCATCGCAACCCTGCCGACTTGCTTGAAGATGGCTAACAAGCCGGTCTGTGGTATCGATCATGTCATCTTGCGCTGTCAGCCACCGTGGGCATGTGGATCATCATCATGGTTTCACCGCTCCAACCTCCAGAGCGGGCATCAACCCGCACCCGGATACCGGACGATGGCCTGGTTCGCTGCCTGCCCCATCAAAAATGCTCGTTATTTCCAATCCTGAATGACCGTGTGGTTAACGCCGGCGATCTTGACAACGGTGGTGCGCGGGGTATATCCGCTATTCCAGAACCCCCAGTCCGCCACGACCACGGTTGCGGATTGCAAATCAGGAGTGATGGTCACCCAAGGCACAGGCGAAAAGAAATCGCCGGCATTCATGTTATTGTAGCCGGTGATCGTCACTTGATAGCTCCCCCCCCCAACAGATGCATAACCCACCAAAGGCGCGATGGTTACGCCACTACCGCCACCCTGTGAATTCCAGTCCTGCTCGATGTGGTGATTGATGCCGGCGATGGTGATGTTGGCTTCGCGCCGCAAGTTCGACGAGTTGCCAGTCACCGTGGCCACCAATTCGGCATTGCCGGTTCCCGATGTGGGAAAGATCACCACCCAGGAGTAGGGATTCACAACCGACCATGGCTCCGAGGCGGTCACGTAGATTTTGTAAGTGGCCCCATCTTCGCTGACACTCTTGGACTTCGGACTGATGATGGTAACCGGGGCTGGCGTCTGGTCACGGTTGGGCAACATCAGCATCTGACCCGAGCCCGTTCCGGCTGTATAATAGCCGCGAACCTCGCCGGATTTCTGCAACACCACGCCACCGAGAATCCCCGTCGTGCTGGCATACAACTGATTCGGGTCGTTGTATATGTAGGTGCCGGTCAACGCCCCGGTTTTGGACGCGATGAGCGCATTGAGCGTGCGGGTCTGCGTGCGGGGGATGGTGATGGCGTTTGTGGTGGACCAGGTTGCGATCACATCCTGACCGGAGAATGCCCCGTCAATGAACTTGATCAGCGCATTGTTCGCCCGCAACGCAGA
>JAPLUJ010000681.1 GCA_026397695.1 Verrucomicrobiota bacterium
GAAACACAGGGTTTGCGGGCGGCACAAGGGGGTAGGTCGGCCCACATGGGGTCCGACAGACCAGGCCCTTGTAAAATCAAGGGTTCCAGCGCGAAAAAAGTGGAAAATAGCCGTTTCTAACGAATAAGTGCCGAAGTTGGGTTAGATTTGCCATCGTCCAACAGTTTGCCGATGCGGTTCTCGGTGTCCTTGAGGATCGAGGCGGCGGCGAACACGAGCACGCCAACCGTCGGATCGACGAACGGGATCACGTTGAGGGCGGAAACAAGACCGGCGACCTTGCCAACGAAGCTGAGGTATTGAATGGATTTTTCAACCTGGTCTGATCATTGCGCGAATTGCATCTTGGCCCGCCGCCATCCTGGAGTCAGGCTTGCCGCAGTGAACGTCCGGGTTTTGATCGATGGTTCATCGGAACTGGTTTTCGACTACGCTGTTCCGGCGGGTCTGGACGTGCGTCCGGGTTGCCGGGTGCGGGTTCCCTTGCGGCGGAAATCCGCGACCGGTACGGTGCTCGCCATCGCCGCGGCGGAACAGATGGATTTCGCCCTGCGTGAATTGGAATCCTTGATCGATCCGGAGCCGCTGATCACTCCGGTGCTCTTGCGCACCGGTGAATGGATCGCGGATTATTATGGCTGCGGCATTGAAACCGTGATCCGCTCGCTGCTTCCGGAATCCGTTAGATCCGAGGAAAATTCCGCCAAGACGCGCAGGGTCGCCGTGCTCGATGCCCCTCCCGATCCGGCGGTGCTGGAAAAACTTGTCAGGCGTGCTCCGCGCCAGCATGCCATTCTCTCGCTGTTAGTTCACGCGCCCGGGATGCGTCTGCCGGTGGCGGATCTGGGTGAGGGATCGGCGGCGGCGCTCAAGGGCATGGAGAAGGCCGGCTTGCTGCGTCTCGACGCCGAGGACGTCCGCCGCGATCCCGAAGCGGATGGTGTGGACGAGGTGCTGGAATCCCAGGCACTGGCCCTCAACCCTGACCAACAGCGGGCGCTGGATGCCATCCTCGCCAGCATGCAATCCCCCGCGCCCAAGCCGATTTTATTGTTAGGCGTGACCGGATCCGGCAAGACCGAAGTCTATCTGCAAGCGGCGCGGCACGTGTTGGATCTTGGCAAAACTGTGCTGGTTCTGGTACCGGAGATTTCCCTCACCCCGCAGACTGTCAGGCGTTTCAAGGCGCGCTTCGCCCGGATGGGGGAGCATATCGCGGTGCTACACTCGAATCTTTCGCAAGGCGAGCGATTTGACGAATGGCACCGCATCCGCAAGGGGGTGGCGCGCATCGTGATCGGCGCGCGTTCGGCGGTGTTCGCGCCGCTGCCCGATCTCGGCCTGATGCTGGTGGATGAGGAGCATGAAAACACCTACAAACAGGAAAACGTGCCACGCTATCATGGCCGCGATGTGGCGGTGTTGCGCGCCGCCTTCGAGGGTTGCGCCATCGTGCTCGGATCCGCCACCCCGTCGCTGGAGTCATGGCATAACACACAGATTGGCAAATATGCATTGCAGCGCCTCGACCAGCGCGTGGACGGCCAATCGATGCCGCTGGTTCGCACCGTGGACATGCGGCTGGAAGCGGCCAAGCACAAGGGCGCTGTCGCAATTCTATCGGACAAACTGCGGACCGCGCTGGAACAACGCCTGGAGAAGGGCGAACAATCGATCCTGTTCCTCAACCGCCGCGGCTTCGCGCGCTCGCTGCAATGCCCGCAATGCGGCCACGTCTGCCAGTGCCCGCACTGCTCGGTCGCGCTCACCTATCATCGCACCGACGAGCGTCTCGTCTGCCATGTGTGCGGCCACCAGGCCATCGTGCCGCGCAAGTGTCCGGAGTGCAAGGATCCCGCCATCATCCTGCAGGGCTATGGCACGCAAAAAGTCGAGGAACTGTTAGCCAGGGTGCTGCCACAGGCGAAGATCGCCCGCATCGACGCCGATGCCATGCGCCGCAAACACACGCTGCGCGACACCCTCAACGCCTTCAAAGCCCATAAGATCGACATTCTGATAGGCACCCAGATGATCGCCAAGGGATTGCATTTCCCCAACGTCACGCTGGTGGGCATCCTCAATGCCGACCTCAGCCTGCACGTGCCGGATTTCCGCGCCGGCGAGCGCACGTTCCAGCTCATCACCCAGGTCGCCGGCCGGGCTGGCCGCGGCGACGTCGAGGGCGAGGTGATCGTCCAGACGTTCACCCCCCATTCGCCGTCCATCCAGTATGCCCGCAAACACGATTACGACGGGTTTGCCGAACAGGAAATGGAATTCCGCCGCCGTTTTTGTTTTCCTCCGTATGCCCACTGCGCGGTTCTAACATCGCGCTCCAATCATGAACGCCGCGCCGAGTTCACCTTGCAAACACTGCATTTGCGGCTGTTAGAAGATCTCCCGCCGGGCATCATGTTAGGCGAGGTGTTGCCTTCGCCGCTGGTGCGCGCCCACGGCCAGCACCGGTTCCAGATCATCCTGCGCTGCCACCGCGCCCGGCCACTAACCCGCCACGTCCAGGCAGTGCTCGCCCGCACCTCGCTGCCAGAGGACGTCACCGTCGTCTTTGACATGGACGCCCTGAGCTTTACCTGACAACGCCCGCGATGAAACCCGTAGATGAACCTAAAGAGGAAAATGAACCGCAGATTAACGCAGATAGACACAGATGTTCAAGCAATGGAAGCGGTCAAGGCAGCCAAGCGGGTTGGAGGTCGATGGAGATGGAGCGGACGCGGGGGGTGAGTGAGGTGGATTCGCCGCCGTAGCCCACGAGCCATCCTTCAGCAGCGCCGATGTCGTCGAGGATGGCATCGAGTTTCCTGGCGTCATGGGGGTTGGTGGCGCTGTTGGCTTTGATTTCGATGGCGATGCGGTGCGTGCCGCGATCAAGGATGAGGTCGGCTTCCTGGCCGGTGGCGGTGCGCCAAAAGAAGAACTGCGTGAAGGGATGGGCGAGCCGTTCGCGACGGATCAGGTCTTCGATGACAAATCCCTCCCAACTCGCTCCGCGCAGCGGATGATAGTCCAAGTCATGTGCGGTCGGGATATTCAGCAAATGATGCAGCAGTCCGCTGTCCCGGACGAAAACGCGCGGGGATTTGACCAGGCGCTTGCGGATATTGCGGAAATACGGCGGCAGGCGGCGGATCAGGAAGACTCCTTCTAACAAGTCGAGTCCGTGTTGCACCGCATGGTAGCCGACACCTAGCGAATTGCCGAGGGCCGAGAGGTTCAGCAGTCCACCTTGCTGGGCGGCGAGCATGGTCAGCAGCCTGCGCAGAAAGTGGGCGTCCGGACGAAATCCGTAGGCCGCAAGATCGCGCTGAAGGACGGCATTCAAGTAGGGCTCCCACCATGTGCGGAACTCGCCACGCAGCGCTTCCGGGAAACCACCGGATAACCAGTGTGTGGCGATCGACAGGCCGGTTTCCGCCGGCGTAAGCGGATCGAGTTCGAGCAGACCGATGCGCCCGGCAAGCGATTCAGAAGCTGCCTGGATGAGCGCGGGTTGCGCCGAGCCAAGAATGCAGAAATGGCATTGACGGTCACTACGGCGGGCATCAATCGCTCCACGGAGCGCAGGGAAAAGCGCGGGGACGGTCTGAGCCTCATCGAGAATGGTCAGCCCGCCGAGCTGGTTCAATTCGTGCGTTGGATCTTCAGAGTACCTGATCCGCACCAACGGGGATTCAATATCCTTATAGTCCGCAGCCGGAAATGCAGCTCGCGCTAAGGTCGTCTTGCCAACCTGCCGCGCTCCTACCACCACCACTGCCGGAAACTGCGTGGACAATTCCCGCAATCGTTGTTCCGCCAAGCGTTTCCAGTTCATGTGCGCAAATTAGAGTATTGACATCCAATTTGCAACAACGAATTGCGGAAGGCTGTTTTTTCGATATTTGCCGCCGCGTTTCGCAGCTCTGTCCGACGGGCAGAGGATTATTTTATTTTTTTGGAGACTCCATTTATGAGAATTGAAAACACAGTTAAAATCGACCTTGCTTTGCCTGCAAAGCTCGCCTACACTGCCTA
>JAPLUJ010000239.1 GCA_026397695.1 Verrucomicrobiota bacterium
AAAAGAGATCCTATGACAGGAAACCTGAATAGACGAATTGCGGAATCTGACAATATTGTTCTTGTAAGTATCTATAAGCAAAAGTGGGTTCCACCAGAAGGACGATTCGCAAAAGGGGAAATGATTTATTACGCGCGAGTAGTGAGCAGCTTTAAAGGAGATCTGATTGTTGGCAGGAAGATTGAGTTTAGCTATTACTTAGAAGAATCTCCAAGATGGCTAGAAGGCTTCGAATCCTCGATCGAGGGGAAGATGGAATATTTGTTTCTGGGAAACAAGTATATAAAGAAAGGGGAAGAACATTATATTGTAAAGGTTGATTGTTTTGGTTTCGATTTCCATGATCCACACTTTGCTAATTTATTTAGAAAAAAACTGACGACCCCTTCGAGGATTATTGATCCGATGCCTGCGGATTTTGATTAGTCCTACTCCGTCTTTTCTCAAGAGTGGGGAGTTCTTCGACTCATGATTCGCTGGAATGAAGCCCGAGGCGGGTCTTGCCTTGCGCGCCGTCCACGGCAGATCGCGGCGTGAAATTCATCAATCGGTTAGACAACAGGGTTCATTGCAAAGCCGAGTAGTCCCAGAATCCATCCCGGCCAAAAAACCCCAGCGCCCTGGCCCGGCTAACCACGCCCAAAATCAAGAAGAAAAAAATTGAAAATAATTCTTGATTCAATCTGATACTACTGACCCCAAAGACCAGAGACGTAATGCCTGGAGATCTTTGGTGGAAACCACAACAACAATCGAACGAAAAGGCGGATCAAAACTAATCACATATCCACCATTTCTGGATCCAACGTCACTAACCACAACAGCTCCAAAAGCGCTCCAACCTTCAGGATCTTCTTTAATCATTTCTCTAACATGGTCACTAATATGAATGAAATTCCTGGAACTGACACACCGGACATTATGCGGCACACCAGCGACTTTTTTCCAAGAAGCCACAAAGGAAGCCAGCACGTTAGCCACCTTGCTATATTTGCAAAAAATCTAATCATCGTGATGGCTTGTCTGTCCGCTTCTTATTAGAGGCATTCTTGTCCATCTCATTAATGTGCGGTCTTCAAAGGCTGAGGGCAGATCTGTATGGAATCACATTCATGCGCTTCTGAACGGGTAAGTACAACCCGGATGTGTACTTCTCTGCGTTGCCTGATCATGGGTGATTTTTGAACCCGTGATAGGCAGCCTGCCAAGCAAAAAAAGCGAAACGGGAAAATTTGTCGGGTCGGTGGAAAGCGGCAATCGCAAGGCGGGAAGAGATTGAAGAGAAGATTTGAAGAAAGACACGGGCAGGAATGCCCGTGCTCCGTTCCTTTCGCGTTCCTTGGCGTCCTTTGACGGTCAATCTCGACCTCTTCACCCATGACCCGTCAACTTCTTCTCTTCGTCTTCACCAGTGACCAATGACCAAGATAGGAGATCGAGGATCGTGGATCGAAGATCGAAGATCATCCCCAATCCACTATCCCCAATCCACTATCCCCAATCCCCAATCCCCAATCTCCAATCCCCAATCTCCAATCCCCAATCTCCAATCTCTTCCTCTTCACCAATGACCAATGACTATTGACCATTGACCATTGACTTCTCTTCGTCTTCCTTGGCGTGCTTGGAGCCTTGGCGGTTAAGAGAAGACACGGGCAGGAATGCCCGTGCTCCTGACCAATGACTTCTTCTCTTCCAATCCTCAATCCCCAATCCTCAATCCCTAATCCTTTTTTCTGGCTGCATCTGATCTGCAAGCGGAGTAGAGTGCCAGCATGGCTGCGGTCACTCTCACAGAAATGCGCGTTGCGGAAACCTCGGCACTCGCGGCGGGATGGACCGAGGAGCGGCTGCTGGACCTCGCGGGCGAGCGGTTGGGCCACGCACTCGGCCGGTTTTTCCCGACTCCCGGCACCCTTGTCGGGTATCTCGGCAAAGGCCACAATGCGGGCGACACGTTGGTCGCTCTGCGGGTGCTGCGTGATACATTCGGCTGGAAGATCGCGACCAGGAATGCCTGTGCGATCGAGGATTGCGTGCCGTTGACGCGCCGCAAATGGCAGGAACTCGGCCTCGACGCCCCGCTCGATGGCCCGCCGGCATGGCGCGATGTTGTGGCCCCCCTCGTGTTGTTAGACGGTCTGCTTGGCAGCGGATCCTCCGGCCTGTTGCGGGAGCCGCTGCGCTCGCTGGCGGCGGAAATGGCATGGCTGAGGCAGCATGCGGCGGCCCGCGTCGCAGCGGTCGATCTGCCGTCCGGCATCGATGCGGACACCGGTGTGAGTTTCCCCGGCAGCGTGACGGCCGACATCACTTTCATGATCGGCAATGCGAAATGCGGACTGTTAGCCGGTCATGCGGCCAATGCCACCGGCGCGCTCGCCTTGGTGTCCGTCGAAGCGCTTACCGCATCCGGCAGCAGCGGCATGTCACTGATTGCGCCGCAGACGCTGGCCTGGGCCAAATCCCCCCGGCCCTTCGATTTCCACAAAGGCATGGCAGGCCGGGTGGCCGTGCTCGCCGGATCGGAGCGCTACCCCGGAGCCGCGGTTCTAGCAGCAACCGGGGCCTTGCGCGGCGGCGCGGGGCTCATCACGCTGCACGTCCCGACCCAAGCCGCCGCAGTGATTGCGGCTAAATGCCCACCGGAAATCATCGTCCGCAGCTATGTCTCACCACGGGAATTGCGGGAATTGGAGTGCGACGCGTGGGTGGTGGGTTGCGGTATCGGCGCGGTGGACACCGCCACTGCGGATGGCCTGTTGGATTTCATCGCACATTCCACCGTCCCGGCGGTCATCGATGCGGATGCCTTGAATCTCATCGCCGCTACCGGCAAGACCGGGATGTTAGCGGAGCGGCACGTGATCACGCCTCATCCGGGTGAATTCCGTCGCCTGGCACCGGATCTCACCGGGTTGACAAGGGAAATGGCCGCACGCGCCTTCGCTGAGCGGACCCCCGCAACCCTGCTGCTCAAAGGTTGCCGCACCCTCGTCACCCGCAGCGGTCACCCGCTGTGGTGCAATGCCACCGGCAATCCCGGCATGGCAAGCGGCGGCCAGGGCGACCTGCTCGCCGGGGTGATCGGCGCTCGCCTCGCCATCGGTGATGCTCCGCTCGAAGCCGCCGCCCTCGCCGCATGGCTCTGCGGCCGCAGCGCGGAAATCGCCCTCAATCAATCCCATCTCGCCGCAGAATCACTCACTCCAAGCGACGTCGCCCACCACTTGGGAGGCGCCTTCCGCGATTGGCAAAGCGCGCGCAGATAACCATCTTGAAATCAATGTCCATCTGCGTTAATCTGCGGTTCATTTTCCTCTTTAGCACCAGAACCCGGCGCCGCCCTGGAAAAAACCCTCGACCGTTAGAAAAATGCGGGCAGCGTGATCAATTCACCGCTACAGCCGAAGATCCGGTCTCGCCCGTGCGAATGCGGATCGCTTGATCGACGGTGGAAATGAACACCTTGCCGTCGCCAATCTTGCCGGTGTTGGCGCTCTTCACGATCACGGCGGCCACGCTGTCGGCTTGCGCGTCGTCCACCACAATCTCGATCTTGACCTTCGGCAGGAAGTCCACCGTGTATTCCGAACCCCGGTAAATCTCGGTGTGCCCTTTTTGACGACCGAAGCCCTTGACTTCGGTGACCGTCATGCCTTGCACCCCCACTTCCGCGAGGGCTTCCTTCACTTCTTCAAGCTTGAACGGTTTGATGATCGCTTCAATTTTTTTCATGGTGCGGTGGTTGGGTGTGGTTTCATAAGCACCGACCGTGCCAACTTGGCCGGAATGGTCGATTGATTTCCGACCCGACCCTAGCCACCCATCCCGCCGCTGACGAGAGGAAAAAATCCGCGCGCGGAAAAAAGCCTCAGCCGCCGCAGTGGATCATCAGATGGAGGTTGAACTCAAGGTCACTATTATTTGTCAGACAAACTATCAAAATGCCAGTTGCACTTGGTGAGGAAATCCTAATCCACAAATCCGTTTTAATCTGCCCGCGTAATCCGAGGTGTTCCAGCTTGCCATGCTTGGGTCAAACTGCGGATTTCTGGCACAGATGGCGCGTCATTCGCGTTTTTCCTGGACCCAGTGGGCCATGGCCATCAGGCGGTTCACCCCGGCGGGGCCGGTGGTGCCGGTTAGGACGGACGCATGGTCGGCGATTTCCACGCGCCGTGCTTCCGACCACAAGCCCGCCCGCTCGCGAAACAAGGCCAGCGCCCGCGTTTCATCCGCGGTGAGCCCCACCGGCAACGGCACCGCAACCATCGGCGGTGGTGCCGCCATCACCGGCTGCGCCGCCATCCGGTCATAAATCACCACCGTGCCCGCCGCCAGATCGCCGAGGCGCTGGAAACGCTTCGATGCCAGACAACTCGTCATGCCAAAGGCATAAGTGAAAAGCGGCATGCCGTCGATGAAGCGCAGGAAGTTTCTAACAACCGCCTGGCCGGCGGTGATCGGTGAGCCGGTTGCTTGCACGACGCGCAATCCCACCATCCGTTTGCCGGGCGTCGCCCCGCGTTTTCCGGCCTCGAAAAAAACCGGGTAGAGCCAGTCCATCAGGAACCAGACCAACAGCATCAACCCGCCCGCGACCTTGCCGCCGATCACCCAGCCGGCGAGCCCTAACACCATGCGCCCCCCGAGCAACAGCAGCATGCGGAACACCAGATCTATCAGATAGGCGCCGGCCCGCGGCAACGGCCCGGCGATGCGCAGGCGGATCTCCACACCATCGGCGAGTTCCACTGCTTGCAGGGTGTCGAGTTTTTCGCTTTCCGCCATGCCGGATTTCCTGGTTAGAAGTGCGATCGATGCGCGGTGAACGCCCCGGCCGGCACCATGCCGGGCAGCCACATTGCTGGCTACCGTCCTTCCGCGATGCGTTCGGCGAGCATCGGTGGCAAGCCCGCAGCAAGGATTTTCTCCTGGGTTTTCCCGATGTCATACGCGACGCGCCGGACCACCACCAGTTTGTGGTCAAGATCGTAAATCGCATAACAAGCGCGCCAGTCACCGTCGCGCGGTTGGCCGACAGAGCCGACGTTGATGAAGTATTTCGCGCCGTCCTCGATCACCACGGACTCGGCGGGCACTTCCTGGACGCGGTCGCTCTTGACGTAAATACGCGGGACGTGGGTGTGGCCGTGGAAACAAATCTGGGTGAACTGATAGGAAAAATTCGACATTGCGTCGAAGCGGTTGGTCACATAGTTCCAGTGCGACGGTTGGTCGAGCGTGCTGTGGACCACAGTGAAGTCCGAAACCTGGCGCACCATGCGCAGGCGGTTGAGCCACTGGCGTTGCTCGGCGGTGAGTTGCAGGCGGGTCCATTCGAGCGCGGCGGCGGCCACCGGATTCATGCTTTCGAGCGAGTGGATGCCGGCTGCATCCTCGTCGTGATTGCCTTTGACGGTGGGGCAATCCATCGTCTGGACTTTTTCCAGACAGGCCGCCGGATCGGCATTGTAGCCGACGAGATCCCCCATGCAGACATAGCCGGTCACATCCTGATTCGCGGCGTCAGCGAGAACCGCCTCGAGCGCTTCAAGATTGGCATGAATATCACCGAAAAGTGCGATCCGCATGGAAACACAGGGGAATGTGTGCGAGCAGTCTGGCGCATCGCGCACGCTTGTCGAGACCAAACCCGCCAAACCCGCCGCCAAACCAAATTGCGCGACTATTATTGAAACCAATCGTCGGGATTGGGCGGCGGCGGCAGGGGCTGGTTGAGGATGCTTTCTTGCTTGGGAATCGACAGTGATTTTTCAAGGGATTCCAAGGCTGCGGCCACGCCATGCACCGGGAATCGCTCGCGCGTCCGCCGCCAGTGGTTGGCAAGTGCGTCATAGGCTTTCTCGGGAGATCCGAACAACTCGACTGCGCGCCGGGCGCCATCCAGCGCCGGGTTCTCGCGGGCTTCGAGCACCAGCAGCAAACACACCAGGGTGGGCGTGCGGTTCCTGGGACCTTCCGCGTATAGCCGGCGGGCGAGAGCAAGCGCATCGGCTTCGCGGCCCTCCACCCGGGCGAGCGAGTACAACCAGGCACGGGGCACGAAGCTGTTAGCCTTGCCGGTTTCGGCGGATTTCCGATAGGCCTCCGCGGCGGCCGCGAAGGATACCTCGGGGTCGCGAAACGCGGGAAACTTGTTCGCATCGGCAAGCAGGAATCCCAGATTCGCGAGCAGGTGCCAATCGCCCGGGTTGTTGCGGATGCCGCGCTCGAGGAACGCGCGGCCTTTCAAGATATAGGTCCGCCATGCCTCGCGGCGGCGCAGCGGCGGCAGTTCGGATTCATGCAGGTAATAGGACGCCGCATTGTAGGCGAGATGCCATGAGCCGGTTTCCCAGTAATAACGGGTCCGCGGCGCGAGGTCCACGATGGTGTCAAAGGTCACCTCCACCTTCGCCCACTGTCGTTCCGAGAAGGCCGTGAAGGCCCGCAAATTCAAAAACGTGGCCACCAGCGTGCGCATCCCACCAAGGGCAACCGCCATGCTGGTTTGGCCAATCCGCTCCCGGCTGCCAATGGCCAAACGCGGCGGCAACAACCCGGCCGCCCGCATCTCGCGGCTCAGCCCGGCCTCGTAGGGCAGGCGCGCGGCCCCGAAAACCAGCAACGCTGATGTTAGAAAAACGGATTTTCGCCAGATTTTCACGACTGCTAGAATTCCTTGTCAGAAAAGATGAACCACGAGGCGAGGGTGAACACCACTGCGTAAAAGAGTCCGAGCAGCGTGAGTTGCCCGAGCATCCGCACGGGCAAGGCCTGGCCTTCGATCACTGCGTCGATCACGTTGAAGAGTTGGAAATCCGGCAGCACCAGCGCCACCAGCAGCGTGATCGCGCGTTCCAACCCGCCCTGCCCCGCCTGTCCGGCCTGCAGATAGAAGTCGCGGGCGTCGGCTTGGAAGTGACCGATGAAGTAAACCACAAAGCTCACCATGGTGGTGAACAAGGTGCTGGAGGAAAACGTGGAGACTAACAAGGCCAGCGATGCCATGATGGAGGCCCGCAAAAACACCGCGAACACCGCACCCTGCAACGCCCAACTCGACCCGTTGGCCAGCGTATCCGCACGCAGCGAGGCGATGGCCTCCGGCGTGTAACCCATGGCGGCGGCCATCGTTTCCTGTTCCGCCGCCACCATCATGGTGCGGATTTGCAGCACCACGGTCATCAGCACGTCCATCAAAACCAGCGACACAAAGACTAACAGCAACACGCCTGCCAGCTTGCCGACCAGATAATCGATGCGTGGCACCGGTTTCGCCAGAATCGTGTAGAGCGTCCGGTCCTCCGCGTCCTTGGGCAGCAACAGCGCGGTCGCCACTACCGAGAGAACCACCGAAAACAAATGCATCGCCCCGAACGAGGTGCTCTTGATCGTGCGCAGCACATTCACCCCCACCGCCTCCGGTCCGGCAAGCTGGGACCAGTCCAGAAAATTGCTGACAATCGCCAGCACCGCGAAGATCGCCAGGAAATAAAACACCTTCATGCGCGCGAGCTGGGTGAAGGCATGGACCGCAATCACGAGGATGCGGCCGCAGTGCGATCCCTGGCGCGGGCTATGGGCGGAAGTGCTCATCGTTCTTCTGCGCGGATTTCCCGCAGGAACAGGCGCTCCAGCGTGGTGCGGGGTTTACCGGTGCGCACGAGCGTCGTGCCCGGGGTGTTCTCAACCAACGCGGTGATCTGTGAGATCAACCCGGGACTGGCATCACGCAGCACGATCTCCGTCTGGTCCTCGATGGCGATGAGGTCGTCCAGACGGCCTTCGCGGATCATCCGGCCCTGGAAAATGATGCCCACTTGATCGCATACCTCCTGCACCTGCTCTAACAGATGGGAGCACAGGAAAACCGTGATGCCGCGCTCACGCAGTTTGAAGATCAAATCCCGGATCTGCCGCGAGCCCACCGGATCCACGCCGGCGGTCGGCTCGTCCAGGATGACGAGCCGCGGCTCCTGAATCAGCGCCTGCGCCAAGCCGATGCGCTGGAGCATGCCCTTCGAGTAGCCGCCGAGACGCCGGTCACGCGCGGCCTCGAGATCGACCAGCGCTAACAATTCATCCACCCGCTCCTGCAGGCACCGCCCGCCCAGGCCGCAGAGTTTGCCGTAGAAGCGCAGGGTTTCCGCGCCGCTCAGGTGCTTGTAGAAATACGGGTTCTCCGGCAGGAACCCCACGTCGTCGCGCGAATCCACCTTGAGCGAATCCTTGCCGAAAATCGCACACGCCCCGGCAGTGGGCGCCACCAACCCTAACAACGCTTTCATCGTCGTGGACTTGCCCGAGCCGTTCGGACCGATCAGTCCGTAAACCTCGCCCGGCTCGATCCGGATCGAGACGCCGTCCACGGCACGCAACGGCTGTCGGCGAAACGACGTCTTGAAGTCTTTCACCAGATTGCGGATCTCAACGGCAGGGACGGTCTCGGCCATCGGCGGACCGATCATGAACCAGCCCGCCACGGGAGGCAACGGACAATTGCATTTCTTCCTTATTACTACTCAGGTAGCCTAGAGGCTAGCTGAGTAGTAACTCGAAACGAGCACCAAAAGAGTAGCAGCCAAGGCCATAAAATGAGAACACGTCCCCGCTCTATCACATCGCCGACCTTGAAACCATGTCCATGAACCGCTGCCCACCGCTGCCGTCTTCCGTGGTTTTGCCGTGACCGATTTCACACCACTGCAACTGACCTGGCTTTTTGCCGCCGGATTCTGCGGTGGCTGCATCGACGCGATCGCGGGTGGTGGCGGGTTGATCACGCTGCCCGCATTGTTAGCCGTGGGCTTGCCGCCACAAGTGGCGTTGGGGACCAACAAGCTCCAGTCGGCTTGTGGCACGAGCATCGCACTCTGGCGCTACGCCAAAGCGGGCATGGCCGGGACGCCATGGCTGTGGTTGGCGGTGCTGATGTCGTTTGTCGCCAGCATGGGTGGGGCGTATGCGGTAAGTGTGCTGGACCGGGCACTGCTGCGGCAGGTGATTCCATGGATGCTCGCGGCGGTGGCGATCTACACGGCCTGCAACCGGCGCTTTGGCATCCATCCCGGCAAGGCGAAGATGTCGCTTGCGGTGCTCGCGGTATTGTTAGGGACCGGGCTGGGGTTTTACGACGGATTTTTCGGTCCCGGTACCGGCTCGTTCTGGACCTTGGCGCTGGTGGTGCTGGCAGGTCTTGAACTGCGGAACGCCACCGGCTACACCAAAGCGGCAAACCTTGCCAGCAATTTGGGTTCGTTGGCGGTGTTTCTCACCCTGGGTGCGGTTCACTCCATGGCGGCAGGCGCGATGATAGCCGGCCAAGTCCTGGGGGCCAGGCTGGGTTCCGGGCTGGTCATCCGCAAGGGCGTGCGCCTCATCCGCCCGTTGTTTCTCGTGGTGGTTTTTACCATGACCCTCAAATTGCTCTGGGATGCATGGATGCGTTGACGGCAAGCCGCCTTGCAAATCCCCTGCGCCCATCCATACTTCCGGCATGCCGGACACTGACATGACCGCAGTGGAGCAAAAGGCCTGTGACGAGGCCTTGAAACGCATCGGCGACTGTGGCCGCCGCCGCGCGGCGATGCTCGATCTGGGCGGTAT
The DNA here is from genome assembly GCA_026397695.1 of Verrucomicrobiota bacterium. Classification (GTDB taxonomy): domain Bacteria; phylum Verrucomicrobiota; class Verrucomicrobiia; order Verrucomicrobiales; family Akkermansiaceae; genus Luteolibacter. The sequence continues at coordinate 9,616 of JAPLUJ010000239.1, forward strand.
CGGACTGCCATGCCTGCCGCCCGAGATCGGCCAACTCGCGAAACTTGCGGAGTTGCATCTCTCCCATAACCGCCTGGTCTCCCTGCCGCCCGCAATCCACCAACTCACGCATCTGACGCGTCTGGATCTCTCACACAACATGTTAGAGTTCCTGTCGCCGGAGATCGGTCAACTCGCCGCGCTGACCCAGTTCGATCTCACCCACAACCGGCTGGCCACCCTGCCGCCGGATATCGGACGACTCGCCAACCTGACACGGCTCGACATTTCTAACAACAAGTTGGGCGCGCTGCCGCCGGCTCTCGGCCAGCTCGCCCATCTGACGCGGCTCTACCTGTCTAACAATTTATTGGCGGCCGTGCCGCCGGAACTCGGCCAACTCGCCAACCTGACGCGGCTTTACCTGTCTAACAATTTGTTGGCAGCCGTGCCGCCGGAACTCGGCCAACTCGCCAACCTGACGCGGCTTTACCTGTCTAACAACCTGCTGGCCGCCGTGCCGCCGGAATTGGGCCGACTCTCCAAGCTGACGGTGCTCGATCTTGCCCACAATCTGTTGGACACCCTGCCGCCGGAGTTCGGGCAACTCGCCAAGTTGACGGTATTGTCGCTCATGGCCAACCGGCTCACCGCGTTGCCTGACAGTCTCCGGGAATTGGACAACCTGGTGAGTTTGCTGCTGCATGACAATCCGGCGCTGCAGCTCATGCCGTCCGTCCTCGGGTCCGATCCGCGCATCATGCAAGAACCGCGCCCGGCCACCCCAAAATCTATTCTGGATTTTTATTTCGCACGGCTCACCGGGAAGACCCAACCTCTGAACGAAGCGCGGCTGATCCTGTTAGGAAGGAGCGGGGCGGGCAAGACGAGCGTGGTGCAGGCCTTGAGGGATCTGCCGTTTCATGAGCGGGAGGTCAGCACGACGGGTGTCGCCCTGTGCGATTGGACGCTGGACGCCTGCCACGGGCCGCCGGTCACGGTCCATGTGTGGGATTTTTCCGGGCACGAGATCACGCATGTCCTGCATCCGTTTTTCTTCAGCAGCCGCAGTTTGTATGTGGTGGTGCTGGCAGGCCGGGACCACCGCGAACGGGATGACGCGGAATACTGGTTGCGTTTGATCCAGACGCATGCGTCGGACGAGCACGGACAGGGGCCGCCGGTGATTGTGGCGCTGAACCAGTGGAACGTGCCCGGTTGCCGCCCGGATGTGGACCGCACCGCATTGCGCGATCGCTATCCGTTCATCCGCGGCTTTGTGGAAATGGACTGCAAGGCGAAAAAAGGTGTCCCCGCCCTGCGCACCGCACTGGGCCGGGAGGTGGACCGCATGCCGTGGGCGAGAGAGCCGTTTCCCGAGGAGTGGAATGCCGTGCGCCACGCTCTAACCGAAACCGGCATGCCACCCGCGCTCCTCACCCAGGACGCCTACCGGGCGCTGTGCGCGGAGCATGGCGTGCAGGATGAGGGACAGCAGGACTATCTAGCGGAAATTCTGCACCACCTGGGAACCGCGCTCAACTACCGGAACGATCCCCGCCTGCACGAGGCGGCGGTGCTGCATCCGGAGTGGCTAACAAAAAACCTCTACGCCCTGCTGCTGCGTGCGGAAAAACTCGCGGGCGTGCTCGGGCTGGCCGATGTGGAAGCGGTGCTGCATGCGGAAAAGGACGATGCTGCGCGGGCCTGGCTGATGTACCTGATGGAGCGCTGCGGAATCGCCTGCACCTTGCCCGACGCGCCCGGCGGGGGGGCGTGGCTGGTGCCCCGGGCGCTGCCCGCCGCGGCGCCGGTCGGCAGCGCGGAGTTCCGCGACGCGCCCGATGCCATCCGGGTGCGCTATATCTATCAGAACTTTCCGGATGAATTGGTGGCCAGGTTCATCGTGCGGCGGCATGCCTTCGTCGAGGAGCTGCGCGAGCAAAAACAACAATGGCGCGGCGGTGTGATCTTCACCCGCAAGGGTGCCCGCGCCTTGATCCACGCGATTCCCCAGGACCGGCAACTGCTACTCACCGTGACCGGACCACGCAAAGCCCGCGAGCAATTCGCCGCACTG
>JAPLUJ010000054.1 GCA_026397695.1 Verrucomicrobiota bacterium
CGCCGAGAACGACCTGACCGTCCAATGCCGCGACCTGGGCGGCGTGGTCCTGTTAGGCGACGCCGCCGACCCGCGCATGCTCCGCAGGGCGCGCATCGGGCGTGCAACCCACCTGTTTGCCCTCTGTGGTGACGACGGCGTGAATGCCGAAGTCGCGGTGCGCGCGGCGCAGTTGGTACCGTCGCGATCCGGCACGCCGCTCACCTGCGTGCTGCATATCTTCGACGCCAAACTATGTGATCTCTTGCGTGAACGCGAGCTGGATTCCGACACCGCCGGACGAATACGGCTCGGTTTTTTCAACACCTTCGATCTGGGCGCGCGGGTGCTGCTAGAAGAACATCCGCTGTGCCTTCCCGGCGACGATCCCGCGACCGCCTCCAGCAGAATGGTGATCGTGGGGGTGGGTTTGCTGGGCGAAAGCCTGTTAGTCAATGCGGCCAGGCAATGGCATGCCGGCGGCGCCCTCACCGGCACCCGGCTGCAGGTCACCTTGATCGATCAAAACGCGCGGGAAATCGCCGCGAAGTTAGCGGTGCGCTATCCCGGTTTGAACAAACTCTGTGATATCGAGTCCCTGGAGATGGACGTGCGTTCCGCCACATTCCAGCAGGCGGATTTTCTCGCACCCCACGGTCTAACCGGCCGACCGGCATGCGTTTTCGTCTGCATGGACGACGATTCGTTGACCCTCGCGGCGGCACTGGCGCTGGCGGCCCGGAGCCACAACCACAACCCGATGATCGTGGTGCGCATGGCCCGCAACGCCGGCCTCGCCGTGTTGTTGCAGGATGTGGACAGCATCGGCGGCAGCTTCCGCCACCTGCGCGCCTTCGGATTGTTAGACCGCACCTGCCATCCCGACCAGGTCCTGCGCGGCACTCAAGAAATCCTTGCCCGTGCGATTCATGATGCCTATTTGCGCCAGCAACTCGCCGTGGGAGTCAAGCTGGCGAAACACCCGTCGATGGTGCCGTGGGATGATTTGCCGGAGCACCTCAGGGAATCCAACCGTCGGCAAGCGGATGATATCAAAGCCAAGCTCAAGGCCGTGCATTGCCGCACCGCGCCGATGCTGGATTGGGATGAACCGCTATTCGTTTTCACACCTGAGGAAATGGAGCGCCTCGGACGCATGGAACACGAACGCTGGATGGCTGAAAAGCAGCAAGCCGGCAGGATTCCCGGCGCGATCCAGGACTCCAAAGCCAGGACACATCCCGGCATGGTGCCCTACGACGAACTTCCTCTTGAAGAACAGGAAAAGGACCTAGGCACCGTGCGCCAGATTCCCTCTCTGTTAGCCAGCTTGGGTTTCGGCGTGCACCGTCTACCGTTGCTTCCCGACATGATAGACAGAGGATCCACCCGGATCAACCGGTCATGAAAGACTCAACATCTGGAAACCCGGGCGACCTCGAATCCACAGTCGCCGTGGATCCTTACGTCCCGCCAGCCCCGGAAGGGTCAGCGACTCGGGTGCGCGGCCTGGCATGGTATCTCCGCCGGTCATGGAAAAACAACAGGAGAGAGAAAATTTGGAGGGAAGTATGTCGGCCGGGAGGTGGACCGGGGTGTGGTCTGTTGCCCTTTGGGTTGCTTCTTCTTGCCAGTTTTTTCATTTGGATCGTTGTATCCGCCGTCGGCCCGAAGCAGGGAATTACAGACGCCCCGAAGTCACCGCCGACAATTCCTCGTGCCTTGCCCGGCCCCCGTTCGGCGGC
>JAPLUJ010000551.1 GCA_026397695.1 Verrucomicrobiota bacterium
ATCAGGATGAGGCTCGCAAGCGGGACGTGCATGGCAAAAATTGTTGGGGAAATCAGGCTTTGTCAACGCGGGTATGAGCGGGAATGTGGCGCGGGCGCCGGATGATGGCAAGGGGGGGAGCACGCATCCTGCGCGCACTCCCGATTGGCCCTGCCTTGAGGGCATGTAACTCCGACATCAAGACGCGAACTCCACCCGCTCGTAGAGCTCGGCTAACGGCAGGGCGGCGTCTATTTCAGGCAGGGATATCGTGTCATCGAGACCGGCGTAGTATTCGAGGACGAAGACGCCTGTAGTTTGGCGGCGGTGCACGGTGACGGCGGGGGAATCCGGCTCAACAAACAGCAGGACTTGCAACGGTTTAATCGTTAGATAAGCATCACGTTTCTCGCCGAGGTCGGCACGGCGAGTCGAATCACTGAGGACTTCGATGATGACGACCGGTTGGTCCTGGAAGTGGTCGGCGGCCGGGTTCGGGTGGCAGACGACCATGGCATCGGGATAATAGAAGCGGATGTGATCGGGGAACTCGATGCGGACTTTGGTGTCGCTGTTGAAGGGCTGGCAAGACCTGCCGCGCAGTTGACCGTGCAGGGAAGCCAGGCTGTTGGTGGCAATCGTGTTGTGCTGGTTGCTGGCTCCGGCCATGGCATGGACCGTGCCGCCGAGATATTCGTGCTTCACGTCACTGATTTCCTCGCCGGCGATGTAGTCGGCGATGGAAATGGCATGCGGTTGTCGCAACGCGGTCATGGACCGCAATGTAGCGGAAGCACCGGGCGTTGGCAAGCCACATGAAATCAGTGAAAGCCATAGGTTCCATAAGTCAGATCGGCCCCAGCGGCTTTTATGAAAAAACTCCTGATAACTTTCGCGGATTGGCCCCGTATCCTTGTTGCATCACCACCACCCATCCGAACACCATGAAATTCCCGACATTCCTCACCGTTATTTTCGCTTCCACCCACCTGATACAGGCGGAAATCCCCGTAAAAACGGGCGACAAGGTGGCCTTCCTTGGCGACTCCATCACCCAGGCCGGCCAAGGCAGCCCCGGCGGCTACGTGCAGCTCATCGGCAGCGGATTGGCGGCCAATGGCGTGAAAATCGAAATCATCGGCGCGGGCATTGGCGGCCACAAATCCAACCAGATGCTGGCGCGCCTGGAGAACGATGTGCAGAGCAAAAAGCCGCAGTGGATGACCCTAAGCTGCGGCGTCAATGACGTTTGGCATGGTGCCAATGGCGTGTCGCTGGAGGATTACAAAAAGAATATCACCGCCATCGTGGACCAGGCTCAGGCCGCCGGCGTCAAGGTCGTCCTCCTCACCTCGACCATGATCGGTGAGGACCAGGCCAATCCTAACAATCAGAAACTCGTGGCCTACAACGAATGCCTGCGCGCGCTGGCGAAAGAAAAGAAATGCCATCTCGCCGATCTCAATGCCGAGATGCAGGCCGCGCTGGCCGAAGCGGTGAAGTCGCAGCCCAAACCCGACAAAGGCAAATGCCGCTGACAAACACTGAGTCGCAATTACTTATCTAACAAATTATCCCATGGATCAGCAACCAACCCAATCCATGGATCCACTGCGGATCCATCGCCGTGTTTTTCTCAAAGGCGTGCTCGAAGCGGGTGCCTTTTCCGCCGTTGCCGCGCAGCCCTTGTTTGCCCAGAAGACCGCCAGGAGCGGTGACAAGGTCCGGCTTGCCTGTTGCGGCATCGGCAATCAGGGCGGGAGTGATGTCAAATCCCTGTTCAACACCGGCCTCTGCGAAATCGTCGCGCTTTGCGATACCGACATGGACGCACCGCATACGCTCGACATCCGGAAAAAATTCCCGGATGTCCCGCGCTTCCAGGATTTTCGCCGGATGCTCGACAAGATGGGCAAGGACATCGATGCGGTATGCGTCGGCGTGCCGGATTTCTCGCATTTCCCCATCGCGATGCTGGCGATGTCGATGGGCAAGCATGTGTTTGTGGAAAAGCCGATGGTTTCATGAGGTGGAGCTGATGATGCAGGCCGAGAAAAAATTCAAGGTGGCGGCACAAATGGGCAACCAGGGTCACTCCGGGTCTAACTATTTCCAGTTCAAGGCGTGGACCGAGGCCGGCATCATCAAGAACGTCACCAGGATCACCGCCTTCATGAACAGCAGCCGCCGCTGGCACGGCATGAAGGTTTCAGGACTGCTACCCGAAGAACCGATCCCCGCATCCCTCGATTGGGATACCTGGCTGGCGACCGCCGAATTCCACCCCTATAACATCAAATATACTAACGGCGACTGGCGCTCGTGGTATGATTTCGGCAACGGCGCGCTGGGCGACTGGGGTGCCCATATCTTCGACACCGCGCATGAGTTCCTCCAGTTGGGCCTGCCCGAGGAAATCCAAGCGGTGAAGTGCGACGGTCCCAGCGATTTCATTTTTCCGCAAGCCTCGACCTTGTGCTTCAAGTTCCCCAAACGCGGGCCAATGCCGGCGCTGGATCTCACCTGGTATGATGGCGTGCACAACCTGCCGCCGCTGCCCGATCAATTCGGCGAGGCGGTGGTGGACCCCAACATTCCGCCACCCAGTTCGGGCAAGATCGAGACCAAGGTCAACGCGCCCGGCAAGGTCATCTACGGCGAGGACCTCACATTCAAGGGCGGCACCCACGGCGCGACCCTGCAAATCATCCCCGAGTCGAAAGCCAAGGACATGGCGTCCAAGCTCCCTGCCGTGCCGGCAAGCCCGTCCAATCATTATGCCAATTTCCTGCTAGCCTGCATGGGCAAGGAGAAATGCCGCTCGTCGTTCGCGGTGGCCGGCCCGCTCAGCCAGGTCATGGTGCTCGGCGTGATCGCCCAACGCCTAAATGCCCAGCTCAAGTTCGACCGCGCCACCCAACAAATCACCAACAACAAACTCGCCAACGATCTGCTTGTCGGCCCGCCGCCGCGCAAGGATTGGGCCCAGTTCTACAAACTCTGAGCCATTGATGATGTGGTAATATCATGGATTCTGACATAAGGTGCATGAAGACCCAAGTATAATCATGACGGGAATTATGGAGATACGCGTACCTGCACAAGTTTCCTACACCTTCGTCACATATTCATCCAGCAGTCTTCGATAGATGGTATGGAGTCAGGAACTGGTCGCAAATCCCGCGCGACACCATCGGCTCATGATTATATGACATATCTTCGGCAATGGTCATAAAGGTCGGACGCCCGCTCTTTTCGATTTGATCAAGGATTTTCATATTGAAATCAAGCAGGTCCTGATTGATCCGATGGATCATCTCCGGCTCGTCAAAATAGGCATACATCATTTTTTCGAATCCCATCAGCGTGCGGGGCAACCAGAAAAACCCTTCAAGCGTAATCCAGACCACGTCATCCCCGGTCTTCTGCCGTGCAAACCATGGCACCATTCCCCTGATCGACGCCGAGTGATCCGGAAACAAATGCGGTCGGTGCCGCACATAGTTGTCCATGTTAGATAAGCGGCATCACGCGCCGATTTCCAACAGCATGGCCGAGCAGGGTGCGAGGTCGGGCAGGGCGAGGCCTTCGTGTTCGAGCGTGCCGCAGTCAATGGTGCCGGTCCATGTGGAATCGAGCCGGTCGGAAAACGTCCAGATTGCGTCGCCGGTGCGGCCGAGGAACAACTGGGCGTCGGGCGGGATGCGGATTTTCACTCCTCGCAAGGTTTCAGTACCGTGGAGATTGGCGACCACCAGGAAAGCCTGTCCGGATTTTGATTCACGGCGGAGGAAAGCATAGATCCAGTGGCCGGACGCGATCTCGTCATTTATCCTGCCGAACGCGGGATTCTGTTTGTTAGCGTGGTTGAGACCATAGAACTGGCCAGCGGTGAAGGCGCGTGCCTGAGTGGTGTGGATGAGTTTGGCATACCATGCGCGCAGGTTTTTTTGTTCGTCGCTGAGGCGACCGCCATCGAACTTGCCGCCGTTCACCCATTTCGAGAACTCTGGCATGGACCCATAATCATAGATCGAGGTACGTGCGTCGTCGCCTGCGAAGCCTTTCTCGCCGGTCGCGGGCTCACCCACCTCCTGACCGTGGTAGAGCATGGCCGGCCCGCGACCCATGGAAAACAGCACCGCCGACACCGGCTTGCCTACTTTCATCCCATGCCCGCCCCAGACCTGCGGGTTGGCAAGGCGGACCTCATCGTGATTTTCCGAGTAACGCAGGGATTTGTGAAATCGCTTGCCGGTGAATGTTAGAGGATCCATGTCGTTCGCCCATTTGACTGACTGATAGATACCTTTCAGCATGTCATAGATCGGGTCGTCGTAAACCGCGTCGAAGCCAGCGTCGATGAGTGCATCGAGCACCTGTCCGTCGGTGAGTTTGGCCGGGTCGTTGTCGTAGGCCTCGGCGATGAACAACACGTGCGGGTTGCGGGTGCGGCAGCGTTTTACCACCCAACGCCAGAATTCCATGGGCACCATGTGGGCCATGTCCGCGCGGAAGCCGTCCACCCCCATTGCCTGCCAGTAGCCGAGGATTTCATCCATGGTGCGCCAGGTTTTCGGTACCTCTTCGGGAGCGGCGGCCGGACCGGGAAGGTGCGATGTCTGGCGACCGGTGGTGAAATCATGGCCGTAGTTGAGTTTCACCGTCTCATACCAATCGTGGATCGCGGGTTCCCATGAAACCACGTTGTTGCCCGACACGCGCCCGCAGGAGGATTCCGGCGCGAAACGTGCGTCGCAGCCCGGCCTGCCGGCGGTGGGCAGCTTGAGCGGTGCGCCGCCACCCGCATGCTGCGCCTGCAGATAGAAAAAATGGTTGTCCCGCCGGAAAAAAACGCTGCGATCATCCTCCTCGCCGAAAGAAAGATCCGGTCGCACATCCGATGCGTAAGCGCGCGAAACATGGTTGGGCACGAAGTCGATGATAACCTTGAAACCGTGGCATTTGCAGCGGTCTAACAAATCCTTGAACTCGACCAGCCGCTGGTCCGGATCCACCGCATAATCCGGGCAGACATCGAAGTAGTCCTTGATGGCGTAAGGGCTGCCGGCGATTCCTTTCAGAATATCAGGATCATCGGCGGGGCGGTTCGGATAGGCGGTGCCGCTCGCCTGCTCCAAAACCCCGGTGAGCCAGAGGTGGGTGAAACCCATCTGTTTGAGTGATGTGAGGGCGGCACCCGTGAGGTCCGCGAATTTCCCGCAGCCGTTTTGTGCGAGCGTGCCATGAGGGGTGCGGGTCTCGCAGTTGTTTCCGAATGTCCGGATCATGAGTTGGTAAATCATGGGACGGGACGCGTCATCTGCTCGACGGTTGACACTCATCGCCCACATCAAATCCCGGAAAACACGCTTTGCCAAGTTATAATCCCCGACAGTCATTGAACTCGCCCCCAATATTTCTCTCGCTCTCCGATCCATGCTTTGGTTTGCTCATGGGCACCTACTCTGGAAGGCAAGTGCCTGGCAGTAGGGCAACCGCGTTGCATTCCCACTCGAAGACTTCCGATCATGTCAGTCACCGCGACACCTTCCAACAGGTTGGAAATCCGTTTCCTCCGGGCGCTGCATGGACCCAACATCTGGTCCATGCGCCCGGTGCTGGAGATGCAAGTTGATGCCTGCAACTTCGTGTTTGATGGCTGGGATGCGGCCGATGAATTGCTTTGCTCACAGGGAATCGCGGGAACGCGGGTCAATCGGGAAGCGCTCGCCCATGCTGAGGCCATGCCAGCGGTTTGGCTCGGCGCAGTCGCGGTGAAACTACAGACTGCGGGACAAACTCCGGTGGCCTTTCATGCCTGGTGTCCCGGGTCAACCACGCACATCATTCGTCTCGCAGTTGAATTCGAAGAAGAAATTTTGGGCAAGGCAGCGATCGATTTTGCAACGCGCTGGATCAACGCCCTGGCGCGGCACGAAAGACCCGACCTCGCCCGGGAATGGGAAACGTTTTGCGACCTCGCCTACGACGCACGCATTGGAAATTCCACGGGACCGACAGTCGAGGCGGCATCTGCCCGGGGCATTCCTTTCCTGCGCCTCGATTCTGAGAGTTTGGTGCAACTTGGCCATGGCTGCCGGCAACGCCGGATTCGGCGGGCTGCGACGGATCGCACCAGTTTCATTGCCAATGACATTTCAACTGACAAGCAGTTGACTAAAATGCTGCTCGAGGAAACAGGCATCCCAGTGCCGCGCGGACGGCCCGTGAGCACCGCGCAGGATGCCTGCCTGGTGGCACGGCAAGTCGGATGGCCGGTCGTCGTCAAACCACAAGACGCCGACTACGGCAATGGTGTCACCATGCGCATTACATCGGAAGACGAGGTCGGGCGTGCCTATGCGCGGGCAAGGCAATGGAGTGAAAGCGTGCTCGTCGAAAAGCATGTTGCGGGGCATCTTTTCCGCTTGCTAGTCGTCGGGGAACGACTGGTCGCCGCCGTGCGTCGCGAGCCGTGGTTTGTCGTGGGCGACGGTGAACATACGCTGCTGGAACTCATTGAAATAGCCAATCACGATCCCCGGCGTGGAGCGGAATACGATTCACCGTTTCAGACCAAGCTGCGCGAAACGGGCGAGATGCCGGTGCTGACGGACGACACCAGGCCGCATGATTCCGTTCCCGATCCCGGGGAAACGGCGCCGCCATGGCCATGGATGCCACGAGCATCGTGGGACTCGATATCGCCGGTCTCGATGTGATCGCGCTCGATCTCACCAAATCGCCGCAGGAGCAGGACTTCGTGGTGCTCGAAGTCAACTCCGAACCGTCCATCGCCCTGCATCTGGAGCCGCTCTGCACGCCGTCGCGTGCCGTGGGCGCGGCGATTGTCGATTCGCTCTTTCCCGTGCCTGAAGCGGGCCGAATACCGGTCATTGCCGTGCTCGGAAAAGCCGGAGATTTTCTGGTGGCCCGGCAGGTTGCCCTGCAGCAGCAGGCCAAGCTGCGTCACGTTGGACTTGCGAGCCGTGACGGTGCCTGGCTCAATGATCGCCCGCTTGGTGTCCCGTGTCAGAGCCTCGGAAAACACACGCGTCGCCTGTGGTGCCACCCGCGAACGGAAGGGGTCGTCATCCACCTGACGTTGGAAGATGTGTTACTGGAAGGTCTGCCGTTTGACCGTTGTGATGAATTGATTGAATGCCCTGCCGATGCGCCGCCGCCGGGCATGTGGATGGACGCATGTCCCGAAGACCTGCGGCTGGCCAGGGACTGTGTTCGGGCGGCATTGACGCGTCGCTCGCCCACGCCGTAATTCATATATCTCCTGGTCTGCTAGATAATTGCTTTGCGCCTTGGCGCGCACGGGCAAGCAGCGGGGATCGGCGCGCGGCAGGAAAAAAAAGGGGGGGTAAGCTCAAAGCGCTCCGGGCGATTGTTTGACCGCCCACAAATAATTTTTTGACGCGATGTAAAGCACGCCGCTGGCAGCCACGGGCGTCACCCAAGAGGCTGCTCCCAAGTCAATCCGGCTCAATAATTTCATCTCCTTGCCTGCCGCAAGCACGTTGAGATGCTTCTCCGTGGCAAGATACACCTTGCCGTCGGCCACCATTGTGGAGCCGATCGTCCGGCTTTTGGCATCGTAAACCCACACCGCCCGGCCGGTTGCGACATCCAGACAGTGAACGCGCCCGGCCACATCGGCAATGTAAAGCAAACCGTCGGCTATGGAGACTGTGGAAAGCGAGCGGTCGATCCCTTGATAGATCCAAATCCTAGCGCACCGGGTGGCGTCGCCGGATTTGTCGGCAGCCAGACAGAGCAATGCGCCACGTCCGCGTCCGTGGTCGGGATCGCGGCCGATGGCCACATACACCCGGTTTTGATAGAAAACCGGCGTGGCGATGATCTCGCTCATGCCGACAAATGACCCGTCGTTGAGTTTGTTGATGCTGTCGTTGCGCCGCCGGTCGCCCAGCGTGTAGTGGACATACAGATCCATGCCGTTGAAATCACGGTACTCCGGCGGATTGCAATCGGCCCACCATGCGGTCTTGAGCGTCACGGGCTCCTTGGGGACGTCGGCCAGCGCCTCGAATGCGTAACAATTGCCGTCGCCACCGCCTAACAACACCAGTTTGCGCCCGTCCACCGTCCTCCCCATGGAGGGCGATGACCACTGCCCATGAAGCATTTGGGTTGTCGTGGGTGCCGCATCCTTGGCTAACAAGCGTCCCGTGCGCTTGTCGAGCACGATGAGCGTCGGGGCGTTAGGTGCGAAACATCTGCGCGCGGCATCCTCTGCAATCGGCACCGTCACGATGCGGTCAACGCCATTGGAAGTGGTGACATAGAGCAAGGGGCCGTCGATCAGCGGCGAGCCATTGCAGGCGTCCGATGGGCGAGAGCCCACCGCCGGATCCGCGTACATGTCGAAAGTCCAAATCTCTTTTGCCTCGCCCACGCTGCTTCCTGCGGCTGGCGTCTGGCCGTTGACGTCCAAACAGCTCACCACGCAGTTTTGGTCAACAAAGTATAGCCGGTCGCCATCGACCGCCGGAGTCGAACAGACGCCTAACATCTTTGGGAACGAGCGGAAATTCATCGCGTCCTCCTTCAAATCCGTGCGGCAGCGTTTGGTCCACTGCCAGAGCAGCTTGCCTGTCGCTTCATCGAAGCACTTGAGCACACCCTGCCGGTCTATCATGCCGCCAATGAACACCTTGCCGCCCGCGATGGTGGGAGTTCCGCAGGAGAAAGCGCCCGTTCTGGCCACCCACTTCACGTGCTTGGTCGTGGTCAGATCGATCTCCCCGTTTATACCCTCACCCGGCACGAAGGTTTCCGGCAGGTTGTGTTCCATCGCAACCATGTTCTTGCACGCCGAACCGCCCCATTGCGGTGAGTCAGCAGCGAAAACATTCAAGCAGAAAACCAGCAATCCAAACAGCGAAGGCACAATTGCACATGTGGGGCTGCTTGTTGGAATTGGCTTTGGGAGTGGCGCGCATGAGACAGTGAAAACCGCTTGTCGGATAGATAATTGATTAACCGAGGCATGGGGCGTGGCGCGCATCAGGAAAGCGGGGCTTGCAGTGAAACGGGAAAAAGCACGGGACCGAAACGGCGTGGCAACCGCAGCACCGAACCCTTGTCGGCCGAATTGGCCGACAAGCGGCATCTGTTCCGCGTTGTGAGCGAAGCTCCTACCAGACGCGCTCCTTCACGTAGATGACGTCGTAGGCCCTCACATAGAACGGGGTGCTTTCCGTGTTGCGGAGGGTATCCTTCAAGTTCAACACGTATTGCCTGCTCTTGCCGCCTTGAATTCTAACGATGACCACCTGGCTGGGATTCGCCAATTGCGTGAATCCGCCCGCTTCCATCACCGCCTCGAGCGCCGTCATCGAGCGGTCAAGCGGAATCTTGCCGGGTCTCTGCACTGCTCCGGACACGTACACTCCGGCCGCGATGCCGGCCACCGAAATCACAACCCTGGAGTCCTGCAGGTGGGGTTGATAGAGGGACGTCAGTTGCTCCTGCAGGCTGCTGACGGACTTGCCGGCGGCGGCGACTTCTCCGATGGTCGGCAGGCTGACTTTGCCGTTTGGCTGGATTTTCTGCTTGGTGTTCAACTCGGGCGCACCGGAGAATATGACGATGATCTCGTCACCCGGCGCGAGACTGTTGTTCGGTTTGGAAAGATAGGCTTCGGGAGGCACCGGTGGATTATTGGTGTTTTCGCAGCCCACGGACGCGCCGAACACAAGGAGCACTGATGCCCACAACATGCCGGTCGCCCAGCGCCGCTGGCGCGGAGCCGACGTCCGCGCGAGTTCCCTGATGCGTCCGAACCAAGTGTTCGTGCAGTTGTCTGCGCCTGGCGCATGCTTGTTTGCGTCTGTCTTGGCATTCATCGTCTTTGTCGTCATGTGGGTTGGGGGGCCTTTCATTGCCCGCAGTTTTTTCTCAGTGAGGTTGATCCCGGACTTCGGCCAAACGGTTGCCGAAACAAGCTTGGGTGAAGGCTTGTGTGGGGAGAGAGTGTGTGATCTTGGGCGATGCATCAAGGATTAAATTACGGCGACTTTCCCATGGGGTGCCGGACAAAAAAGTTAAAGAAGCCAGATGGCTGGCTATTTTTTTGGCCTTGACAGTGTCTAGGCGCTAGACACGATGGCTCCCGATGAAACCACCATACAAATCCACCGAGCAGATCCGGCAATCCCTAGTGGAACAAATCGCCGCCATCACCACCATGCAGCCCGGAACCCTTGCCGAG
>JAPLUJ010000008.1 GCA_026397695.1 Verrucomicrobiota bacterium
ATCTGGTGTATTTAGTAATTATGAGACATGGGACGGAACTACGCCTCTTGAGGATGAGTGCGATTAATAAAACTTTTTTGAATCATGTGGAGCAATCGAGTGAAATATTTAATAATCGGCATTCTTTCAGTGGTGATTTTCTATGCATTGTGGATTTCATGGACTCCCGGAGCGCCTGATTCAGGAAGAGTGCCATTGCTATCTTACTGGAGTTTTTATATGCATACTGATTGGAGCTATGAGTATCTATGGATTGGGTCGGCATCTTTAGTTTTACTGATTTTACCTTTGATTTTGCTAAATATCAAAAGATCAAGAAATGCATCGGAGCGATTTTTTATCGCATTTTTTTACTATATTTCCGTGATAATTGATTTTTTGATCAGAAGATTAGAATTTAGTGCTATTCAGACAGGAGACATGGGGCTACCTCCTTGGCTGACTTGGAAATCATTTGTGATATCAATTATAGTCATTTCTTTCTTTCTAACAATTATGAATGTATCGAAAAAAATGAGCCGCTACTGAATGGGGTCACCCATTGAATGGGGTCAGAGTAATCAAATTAACATGTTAGGTCGCCTTCGGTGGGCGGGGCCAGTCCTTGGCTTTCAATGCCAAACTCTGTTAGATCACATTCCGGCCTCCTGTTCAACAGCCTCCCAGGCGTCGCTCCGCACCGCCAGGCATCCCGCTGGCATCTGTCACGCGAGCTGCTCCCGGAGTACGACGAATGAGCTTGCGCGCGTGCGACTGTGACTGATAGACAGTTACGACGGGCGTTCTTGGCTTGGATGCTGCATTTTCCCTTATTCCACCGGGCTTCCAGCCGATTTCTGATTTCACGGCGATGGCTACATTGCCGGTCCCGGAGGGTTTTCGGTGGTTTCCGGGGGAGTTTGCAGAAGCTTCAGGAGGCGGGCTTGGTCGGCGGAAGGCTCGGTGATTTGGTCGAAGGTCGTGCCGCACAGGCTAACGGTTTCACGGCGCTGGGTCTTGAGGATCTCGATGATGTTGGTCAGGGTCCAGCGCCGGTGTTTAGGTTCCATGGAGCCGGCAGCGAGTTTGCCGCGCTGCTCATCAAGGAGGGGCGTGAGCCGACGGGTGAGGTGCCACTGGAGATAGTAGGCGAGCACGCACAGGAACACAGTAAGCGGTCAACGGGCGGGCACTAGCCACGCGGCGGCATAGGTAGCATACATAGCCGGGTATGCAAACGACATCATCCGAGCCCGCCCCGACCACCGACTCCACCATCATCCGCACCGGCAGCGACGGCCGCCTCCGCTATTCTCAAACCCAGCGCGAGGAACTATTGGACGCCTTCGCTGGCAGCGGCATGAGCGCCATGAGTTTCAGCCGCCAGCATGGCGTCCACTACCAGACCTTCATCGCCTGGCTGCGCAAGCACCGGGAGAACTCGTCTTCCGATGTCACTGGTCCGGCTTTCGCCGAAATCCTGTTGGATGGTCCGGCGTGCGCAAATCCATCCGCCGCGCTGCGCATCGTGCTGCCCTGTGGCGCGGCCATCGAGTTGACATCACGTGCCGCCTTGCCATTGGCCCTCGAACTTCTAGCAAACCTGCGCCGCCCATGCTGACACTCTCCGGCAGCCTGCGCGTCTTCCTCGCGCTCGAACCCTGCGACATGCGCAAATCCTTCGATGGTCTCCACGCCCTGGTTGTCACGCGCCTCGGTGACGATCCGCGCGGCGGCGCGGTTTTCGTCTTCATCAACCGCTCGCGTAACCTCATCAAACTGCTGCACTGGGATGGAACGGGACTCTGGGTTCATGCCAAAAAACTTCAGCGCGGAACTTTCCGCTGGCCCAGGCACGCCGCCTCTCCTAACGGCAAGATCAGCCTGGAACCCGCCGCGCTGGCCATGCTAACTGTTGCGGGCCGAATTGACATCGTATGAGATTCCCAAATTGACATCGTCGCAATTTTGCTAGATTGCCACGCTCTGATCGGGTTTGGGTTCCGGGTTCATCGTGGTTTCTGCCGGTTGATGAGCAATCGTTCTCCCAATCCGGAGCAGTCACTGTTGGGGTTGGTATTGGCAAGGCGGCGATATTCTGCGGACTCCCGTCTTGTGACTGCCCCTCTAGGGAAAGAATTAAAACGCACAAGGCCAGATAGATCGAGGGACGCTTCATGATTGGGATTTTCCATGGAAGTTCTAGGAGGGTGATCCTCTCTTTGAGGAAGCGCTGTGTGACGGTTGCTACACCAGCAGCGTTCTGGGAGATTATTCGATAATTTTACCAGCCTTTTCGATATTCGGCCTGATTTTGCAATCTTTCATGGTGGCAAAGTCAATTTATTCAGCCGATCAGGAGTCCTTGTTGAAAGTGATGGGAAGAATTCGCACCGACGCGGGCCTGCCCCAACAGGTGCACGCCCGCAAGATGGCCGTAAGCCAATCGACAGTGAGCGACATTCTGCGCGGACAACGGCGTCTCGACATGATCGAGTGGATCTCATTCTGCAAAGCGTGCAAGGTGACGCCCCAGCAGTTCCTTGAGGAGTTGACGTTTCTTCTGAAGCGTAAATAGGCATCCCATTGGCGGAATTGGAATCAGTTTTCGTTTTTTCCATGTGGAGTGGGTGGGCTGAAATCACATGACTGCTTCGGAATGGCGGTTTGATCGGGGCGAGGAGGGC
>JAPLUJ010000750.1 GCA_026397695.1 Verrucomicrobiota bacterium
CCACACAAAGGCCCCACGGAATCGGGGCCGAGTTAAGGCTGCTCAAAACACCGTTCAACTCGAAGATGGCGATCGAAGCAAGGATGCCACCAGCATAGCCTGCGAATGTCTTGGCGCCCATCTTGGGCGTGCAGCCGGCCAGGAAATACATCGCCCACGCCTGGAAGGCAATCCAGGTGATGAGTCCTGGCGCGCCTAACAAAACCTTGTCCGCGCCGGGAATGAACGGCGCGATCACCATCATGGTGAAGGCCTGGAACGCAATAAACAACGGGATTAACATGAATTTTCCGAATGTCATGGGAAGTCTCCTTGAGGGTTGGACTGGGGCTCTGTGAACTTGAACCGGGTGATTGAATGATGGATCGGCGGTGGGTCAGGGCATGTCGATATACGAGACGGTGATCGGATCATCATGCGTCGAGTTGAGCAGGCCGGGGAACGGCATGTCGAAGTTCACAATGACGAGCTTCTTGCCCAGCAGGCACGCCGTGCACGGCTGGTCTAGCAGACCGTCCTTGCCGTCGGTGTCGGCGTTCTCCCAGATCATCTGCAAGGTGTGATTGCGGGCGTCGTAGATATGGATCGAGTTGCGCGCCGAGTTGGCCATATAGATCTTGTCGGTCTTCTGGTCGCACCAGATGCCGTCGCAACATTTGAAGGACGGGTCATCAATGATCTTTTCGTTGCTCTTGACGCTGCCGTCCGGCTTGAAGGTGATCTTGAAAAACTGGCCGTCGCCGAAGAGTCCGACGTAGAGGTTGCCGGCGCTGTCAAAGGCCGCGCCGTCCGCGCCTGCGGCCTCATCAAAGCCGCCATCGGCCTTGGCCGGTTGCGGCTTGCCGGTGAAGGTGGCGATGATGTGCGGATCCTTGCCCAACGGCTTGACCTTGACCACCGGCTTGCCCGCGCCGATCTCATCCAGCGAGAAACGCCAGAGGCCGCTCTGGTCGCGCTTGTCGGGCAGATCGAAGAAGGTGTCGGTTAGATACAGGTCCTTGCCTTTGAAACGGATGGCATTGGAGAGTTTGGTCCCCTCGACCGCCACCTCGCAGGACACCGGTTTGCCGTCCTTGCAGATGACGCGCAGGATGCGCGACTGGTGGTCCTTGTCATCAAAGTATTGGTTGTCGGCGACATAGAGGTTGCCGTCGGGGCCGAATTCCATGCCCATCGGATGCACCTTGTTGGTCTTCGGGTGCAGCGGCAGGGTGACAAACCAGTCGGTTTTCTTGCCGTCCTTGTCGAGCATGGCGATTTTCGGCGTGAATTTCTCGTATTCGAGGCAGTTGGGCATTGAGACCAGAATGTTGCCCTTGCCGTCGAGCGCGAGTTCATCGGGAATGGCACATTCACCGGTGAGGTTGGTGAACAGTTTCGGTTTGAGGCTGAGCGGCTTCAAAACATTCACCTGGCCGGGATTGGCCTGGTTGAGGGCCTTGCCCGTGGAGGCTGCGGATTCCGCCGTTTTGGCGGCATCCTTGCAGCCTGTGAAGGCCATTGCGGCACCCAGCGCCATCACGCTAAGGAAAGTGCCTGGCATGGGCAGACCGATGCGCGGATCGGAAACCGGGAGTGAGGAGCGGGAGGCGCGGGAGTCTAGCAGGATTGGGGTGGGATTCATGGGGTGAACTTGGTTGCGCGTGCAGCCTACCCGTCCGATTTCCAGTGCCAAGGAATTTTTTCCGACAGAAATCGTGCGATCTACTGCCAAAATAATTGTCACCCCGGGCGTGGCGACTGCTGCCAATACCAAGACCCCCAAAACAAATATTTCTTGGCGCGACGAACCGGATGGGTATTTTCAAGATCAAACAAAACCCCATGCATCTTGATTCACTCCCTGCCAACGCCATGAAATCCATCACCCGCCGTCGTTTCATTCAAAGCCATCTTGCCGCAGCCCTTGCAGCCCGCACCTTTCCGGTCATCATCCCGGCCTCCGCCTTGGGATTGGAAGCGGGCAAACCCGCGCCATCGAACCGCATCACCCTTGGGATCATCGGTTGCGGCCCACAGGGCATGGGGGTGCTCAGCGGTTTCCTGAAACAGCCCGACTGCCAGGTCGTCGCGGCTTGTGATGTGAAGCAAGACCGCTTGCAGATCGCCACCGAGACGATCAACGCCCGCTATCAGAACAAGGATGTGAAAACCAGCCATGACTTCCGGGAATTGGTCGCTAGAAATGAGATTGATGCCTGCTTGGTGGCCACGCCGGATCACTGGCATGTGCTGGCGGCCATTGCGGCGGTGAACGCGGGCAAGGATGTTTATGTGGAAAAACCTCTGGGCATGGGGCTGGATGAGCGCCGGGCGATGCGCACGGCTCTCGCCAAGAACAAGCGCATTTTCCAATTTGGAACCCAGCAACGATCGTCGCGGAATTTCCGCTTTGCCTGTGAGTTGGTGCGTAACAAACACATTGGCGATCTCAAGCACATCAACATCTGGGCTCCCGGCAGCGCGCCCGGCGGATCCACCAAGGTCACGCCGCCGCCGCCGGGGCTGGACTTCGATTTCTGGCAAGGTCCCGCGCGGCCCCGTGAACATACGGAGAACCTTTGTTCCGATGACGGATCGTCTAAGACCTGGTGGTTTGTAACCAACTACGCTCTCGGGTTTATCGCAGGGTGGGGCATTCATCCGTTGGATATTGCCTTGTGGGGCGCGGGCGACCGGGCGGCGGGTCACGTGGAAATCCAAGGCAAGGGAGTTTTCCGCCCCCAGCAAGGCATCAGTGACACCGCCATCGTCTGGGACGTTGATTTCAAGTTTTCCACCGGCCTGACCATGAAGTTCGTGGGTGTGCCTAATGGAGGCAATCAAGGCAAGGACACGGGCGACGCGTTCGCCCATGGTGATGAATGGCGTCAACGCTACCGCCGGATAGATTCGCATGGCACCGCCTTCGAAGGCGCCGACGGATGGGTGCACGTCGACCGCAGCCGGCTCAATGTGCAACCACAGGAGTTGACCCGCCTCGATCCTAACAGCTTCAAGATACCGCTGATCCAAAGCTCCAGCCACACGCGCAATTTCCTCGATTGCGTGAAAAGCCGCGAAGCAACCATTTGCCCGATCGATCCTGCGGTGGCCGGAGACCATCTTTGCCATGCCGCAGACCTGGCCTGCCGCTTGCAACGCAAATTGACC
>JAPLUJ010000399.1 GCA_026397695.1 Verrucomicrobiota bacterium
GCAAGGCGCTCACCGAACAAACCAAGAAAGCGGATGAGGACATGGAGAAGATTTCCACCAGCAGTCAGACATTCACCACCTTGGAAAGGCGGCGGCAGTTGGAGGAGGTGAAATACCGCTATGCCGAAACCAGTTTGGAGAAGGCCCGGGTGGACGAAACGCTCAACCCGGCTTCGATGCCGAACATCGGCGTGGTGCAGCGTCCCTCGGCCCCGGCCAAGTCGCTCCCCGATACGATGCTCAAGCTGGCGCTGGGACTTGCCGCATCCGGACTGCTGAGCGGTCTGGCCCTTGCCTTCCTGATCGAGTGGGTCATTGACCGCCGGGTGTCGCGACCGATCGAGATCCAGACGCGCCTGCAACTGCCGCTGATGATGTCGATCCCCCGCATCCGCTCCAAGGACGGGGTGGCGAAACTGATCGGTCAGGACTCCGGTTACAAATTGCTGGGGGATAACGACGAGTTGATGCTGCCACCTGAATTACCGAACGGCAGGAAAAAGCCCGCGAAGTTTGAGCCCGAGCACTTTATCACGCCGTATGCCGGGGCGATGCGGGACCGCATCATGTTCGGTTTCGAGATCAACAATATCACCCACAAGCCGAAACTGATCGGCCTGACCGGTCTCTCGTTGGGTGCCGGGACCTCGACCCTGGCGATTGCCATGGCCAAGGCTTTCGCCGAGAACGGCACGTATAAGGTGCTGCTGGTGGATCTCAACGGTTCATGGAGTGCCAAGTTGCCGGGGGCTCCGGTGGAATCGCTGCATGCGGTCCTGGATATCTCACGGGACGCAGCGTTCCGACAGAGCCCGCGCAGCCTCTACTTTGCCAGCGCGCCAACCCGCCGGGCCGGCAAGGGCGCGCAGACGCTCGCGTCAATCGCGATGCATGAACTGATGCCTCAACTTGGGGTTTGTGATTTCGACTATATTGTGTTTGACATGCCGCCCGTGGCACCGACCAGTCCGACGATGGCGATGGCGGGCTTCATGGACAAGGTGCTGCTGGTACTGGATGCCGAGAACACCAACAGTGAGAGCCTCAGTTGGAGTTATGGGGAACTTGAAAAGGGGCGTGCTGACGTGTCCTGTGTTTTCAACAAAACGAAATCCGTCGCCCCACGCTGGGTGGCGGGTGAACTGTGATTCAGCAGTTCCTGCCGTTAGAAGAAATCCACGAATCTCCGCATCAGACCATGGCCGCAAGTTACCGATCACTGCTGACGCGGTTTTACTACAACGTCAAGCCGTTCCTGCCGCAGTCTGTTAGATGGGCCATGCGGCGGCACCGTGCGGCAGGCATCCGCAAGCGCCATGCCGCCGTGTGGCCGATCAATGAAGCCGCCGGCGCAACCCCTGACGGCTGGACGGGATGGCCGGAGGGCAAACGTTTCGCGCTGGTCCTGACCCACGACGTGGAAAGCCAGGACGGGGTGGACAAGGTTCGGGCACTGGCTGAACTTGAGCTGAAATACGGCTTCCGCTCGTCCTTCAATTTCATTCCGGAAGGGGAATACCGGGTGCC
>JAPLUJ010000398.1 GCA_026397695.1 Verrucomicrobiota bacterium
CACATGCCGACGTTCACGCACATCGCCACGAACATCACGACCCAGAGGTTTTCGCGGCAAGCGCGGAACCAAAAGATCTGCGGCGAGAGCACGTTGCACGACATCATCACCGCATAGGCCCACCAGTACGGGCCGGCGATCCGGAATTTGAAGGCATCCATTTCGTAGATCGCACCGGTGTAGTAGGCGACAAACAACTCCATCAGATAGGCATAACCGACGATCGTGCCGGTGAGCAGGATGATTCTGGCCATGTTGTCGATGTGCTTCATGGTGATCAGGTCCTGCAGTCCGTAGATGGCACGGGCCGGCACCATGATGGTGAGCACCATGGCGAAGCCGCCGAAAATTGCGCCCGCAACGAAATACGGCGGGAAGATGGTGGTATGCCAACCGGGCACCACCGAGGACGCGAAGTCGAAGGACACGACCGAGTGCACCGAGAGCACCAGCACGGTGGCGAGTGAGGCTAACAGCAGATATGCCATTTCATAGTGGCTCCACTGGCGGTTGCCGCCGCGCCAGCCGATGGCGAGGATGCCGTAGAGGATCCTGCGCAGGCCCGGCTTGCAGCGATCGCGGATGGTGGCGAGGTCGGGCATCAAGCCCAGATACCAGAAGATCAGCGAGATCGTGAAATACGTCGAAACGGCGAACACATCCCACAGCAACGGCGACTTGAAATTCTGCCAGATGCCATTCGCGTTGGGCAGCGGGGCGAGGAACCAGGCGAACCACACGCGCCCGACATGGAAGGCGGGGAAAATGCCGGCACATATCACTGCAAAGATGGTCATGGCCTCGGAGGCGCGGTTGATCGAGGTCCGCCAGTGTTGCCGGGTCAGGAACAGAATCGCCGAGATGAGTGTACCGGCATGGCCGATACCAATCCAAAACACGAAGTTGACGATAGGCCAACCCCACATGACACGGTTGGAATTACCCCAGATGCCGACGCCGGTGGCAACGAGGCGCACCAATCCGCCACCCACGCCGATGAGCGCCATGAGCGAACACGGAATGAAAATCAACCACCACAGCAGCGGTTGTTTGTTATCCAGAATCCCGCAAACCCGCCCGGTGATCCAGTGGTAGGAACGCCCCTGAAGAATCAGCGTTTCACGCTCAAGCACCGGCAGCTTGATGTCCGTGCGGGTCTCCGGGGCGGTCTGGGTGGCGGATGGCATGAGCGGGTCGAAAATGCAAAGTGTTAGAAAAAGCGGCAGGAGACGCAAGACACAAGACTTGAAGACCCAAGATGGAAGATTTCTCCATTCGTTGGCTTCTCGAGGTCCGTCTTCTGTGGGGAATTCATCTATCTTCTTCTTTCTTGAGTCTTGTGTCTTGAAGTCTTGCGTCTTCAGCCCATGTGGATGGTGGCCTTGCCGATGAACTTGGCGTCGGGCATCGCCGGATTCGGGTTCTTGACGCGTGCCAGATAGCTGGTGCGCGGGCGGGTGCCGATGTAGTGAAGGAGGTCGTAGTTGCGCTCGATTTGCCGGCTGCGGACGAGC
>JAPLUJ010000459.1 GCA_026397695.1 Verrucomicrobiota bacterium
GGTGAGTGAACACACATGGGGGTTCCAAAACCCCCGAAACCCCCGAAACCTCCCGCCTGCGGGCCCGCACCCAGTATCAGGCGACCCTGACCAAGTCGGTCGGACGGCCTTCTGCTTGTGGAACGTCCGCTGACAGCGTTGTTCGTCGATAGTGATTGGAGGGGGCCAGGAGCCAGGGGTCGGGGAAGAGATGCTGGAAGTTATGCACCGATGAGACGTTGCGGCAGCGGGAAACTGAATCTGTTGCTTTTGTTTCGCGCCACATACGGCGTTTTCTGTTGCTTTATTGGATTAACACGCCACTTTAGGCGCGCATGAAGATCACATCTCAAATGACCGATGGAGCACTTCTCAAGCTGATTGGGGAGCGTCTAGCCCGGCAGCGCCTGACGCTTAATCTGACTCAGGGCCAACTCGCGGAGCAGGCGGGCTTGGGATTGCGAACGGTGCAGCGGCTGGAGCTGGGGCTGGCGGCAACCCATTTGTGGGGCTTTGTGAGGGTCTGCCGGGTGTTAGGTTTGGTGGAGCGCTTCGATGCGCTTATCCCGGAAGCAACGACCAGCCCGATCACGCAACTCAAATTACAGGGTCGCCAACGTCAGCGGGCCACGGGCCGGAAGACGGCGACCGTGGAGCCGCAGCAATGGACGTGGGGTGAATAGTTATGATCGCCAAGGTCCAACTTTGGGGGCGGATGATCGGCGCTGTTTCGATGGAGGCTGGGGGGGGGGTTGCCGCCTTCCAATACGACCCGGCGTTTGTTCGGAGTGGCATCGAACTGTCCCCGCTGATGATGCCGCTGAGCGATCAGGTGTATAAGTTTTCCGCGCTGCCAAGGAACACGTTTCACGGTCTGCCGGGGTTGTTGGCCGATTCGCTGCCGGACAGCTTCGGCAATGCCTTGGTCGACGCCTGGCTGGCGACGGAGGGCCGCACGCCGGAGAGCTTCGGGGCAGTGGAGCGGCTATGCTACACTGGCACACGCGGCATGGGTGGGTTGGAGTTCGTGCCGAGTCTGGGGCCGCAGCCGGGCAAGGCGGCCAAGATCGAGATTGATGCGTTGGTGCGCCTGGCGTCCGAGGTGCTGACGCATCGCCATGAACTCAATGGTGATTTCTCCGGCGCGACGCGGAAGAAGGCGCTGAATGACCTTCTGCGGGTGGGCACGTCCGCCGGCGGGGCACGGGCCAAGGCGCTGATCGCGTGGAATCGCGAGACCAACGAAGTGCGCACGGGACAGCTCGCGGCGGGCGATGGATTTGATTATTGGCTGCTGAAATTCGACGGCGTGTCGGGCAACAAGGACAAGGAGTTGGATGATCCGATGGGCTATGGAGCCATCGAGTATGCCTATCACTTGATGGCGCAAGCGGCTGGCATCACCATGAGTGAGTGTCGTTTGTTAGAGGAAAACGGGCGGCGGCACTTCATGACGCGCCGCTTCGACCGGTTCGCGGGTGGCGGCAAGCTGCACATGCAGTCGCTGTGTGCGCTGGCGCATTTCGATTTCAATCATGCCGGGGCCTACGCCTATGAACAGGCGCTGCTGACGATCCGCCAACTCGGGCTGCCGATGGCTGCGGTGGAGGAGCAGTTCCGGCGGATGGTCTTCAATATCGTTGCCCGCAATCAGGATGATCACGTGAAAAACATCGCCTTCCTGATGGACAAGCAGGGCCAATGGTCGCTCGCACCGGCATTTGACGTGACCTACAGTTACGATCCGACAGGCACATGGACGGCTACGCACCAAATGACGCTCAATGCCAAACGGGACGGCTTCACACTGGAGGATTTCGCGGCGGCCGAGAAGTCATCGTTGATGAAGCGAGGTCGCGCCGCGACGATCCTCGCAGAAGTGCGGGCGGCCGTGATGCGCTGGCCGACGTTTGCCGCAGAGGCGCGGGTCGCGGACGAATGGCGGGGCAAAATTCAAAACGGTCATCGGCTGGCATTTCCTGCAAAGTGAGTCTCAATGAATCCGTCGTCTCGGCGGTGTGGGATGCCATCATCGTGCGGCGGTCTGCGAGTGTCGAATTGTCGGATTGTAGCAACGGTGACCGTCTTTATGTTAGAATCCATGATTTTACCCATGATGATGTTACCATCGGTCTGCATGCTTGTTTCCGGCGTGGGGAGCGCGCGTGATCGATGGAGTGCGATGGTCACAGTTGCTACAATCATTCACATCGGGCATGATTTGACCGGCAAACGGCCACAATCTCTGACCTTGACAGGGCCGCAGGGTGGTGCCTAGCTGCGTGAGGAAAAACTCGCCACTTACAAGAACAAGAGGAACAGCACAAGTTAGAGAATTAAGAAACCGCTCCACCGTTATGGACCATCGCCTCCACCACATCGCATCCCTGAACCGGCGCGGCTTTCTCCGCCATTCACTTGCCGCCGCCGTGCCGTTGATCACGCCGTCACTGCTGCGCGCCGCCTCGCCCCCGCCCTCCGGACGTCTGCAAATCGCTGTCATTGGCAGCGGTGGCCGGGGCCGCGATCATACAAGAGTCTGGAGCAGCATGCCCGCAGAATGCCGCCTCATGGCCGTCTGCGACGTCAACCGCGCACAAGCGGCAAGCGCCAAGGGCATCGCCGACGCGGCCTATCAGGACAAAGCCTGCACGGTTTATTCCGACTTCCGTGAAGTGATGGCCCGTGATGACATCGACGCCGTGTCCATCGCGGTGCCGGATCACTGGCACGCCCTGATCGCGCTCGCCGCGATCCGCGCCGGGAAACACGTCTATCTGGAGAAACCACTCGCATACACCGTTGAGCAAGGCCGCGCCCTGGTCACTGCCGTGGGCCGTCATGGCGTGGTCCTGCAACAAGGCACGCAGCAACGGTCGTCGTCCACGTTTCAGCGCGCCGCATGGCTCGCCCGTTCGGGAAAACTCGGCCGCCTGCTATCCGCGATCGCGATTTCCCCGTACGGCCCGCAGGGTGGCGATCCGACGCCGGCCACTCCGCCGCCAGAGATCGACTATAATTTCTGGCTCGGACCCGCTCCGGAAGTACCCTATACACCCGGCCGCTGCCACGGCGACGGTGGGATCGGATGGTATCACATCAGCGACTATTCCGGCGGCTGGGTCACCGCATGGGGGTCGCACCATGTGGATTGCGCACAATGGGCGCTGGGCAAAGACCACGAGGCCCCGGTCGCGGTCGAGGCCAAGGGCGAGTTTCCCACAACAGGCGTCTTCGACACCTGCTACAAATGGCGGGCGGAATTCCGCTATGCCGACGGCGTGAAACTGATTTTCGCCACGCCGAAGGAAGCGGAGAGCACTAACAACGTGCTCATCGTGGGCGACGCAGGCTGGGTCAGCGCCTCGCGCGGCCGTATCGACGCCTATCCGAAATCACTGCTCGCCCTGCAACCCGGCCCGCTCGCCGAAGCGTGGCCGACCAATCATTTCCGCAATTTCCTCAACGCCATCCGTGAGGGCGGCGAGCCCGCTTCCCCGGTCGATAGCGCCCATCTCTCCACCACGCTCTGTCACCTCTGTAATATCGCCATTGTGCTGCAGCGCCCGTTGCGCTGGGACGGCACCCGTGAGCGCTTCATCGACGATCCGGTCGCCGACCGCATGCTCACTTCGCCGATGCGCGCGCCATGGAATCTCAACGCCTGATTAACCGATGAAACACCTTGCCCTTTGTATCGCCGTTGCTTTCTCCACCGCCCCGATGGTCCGCGCCGATACCGCTGAATTGTTAGGGAAATTCAAATCCTACGAACAAGGGAAACCGGTTGCTCTGCTCGCCGAGGTGCGTCAGGGATTGTTCGCAGGCACCGGAGATGTGGCCGTTCGGGCGGAGCGTGAACGCGCGCTGCTTGCCTTCATCGCTGCGGAGGCCCACCCGCAGGCGAAGTCCATCGCCATCGACTGGCTCGGCTGTCTCGGCGGCGCGGCCAGCGTGCCCGCTTTGGTTGCCGCCCGCAACGATCCGGCACTCGCTGCGGCCGCGGCCCGGGCACTCGAACGCATCCCCGATCCGACACGCCCGCCGCCCGCCGCGCCCACTGCGCCGCCCCCGAAGCCCGCCGTGGCCGCCGTGGCCGAATTCATCGCCGCGAGCGCCAAAGATCCCGCCGGGGACGCTGCTGATAAGCGCCTCATCGAAGCGGTGCGCAGCCCGAACGAGTTGCTTGCGGGAGCCGCGCTGCGGCGCATCCGTGCCGGAGACGGGAGCCCGGAATTGGCCGCCAAACTGCTGGCCGCGCCCGATCAGGTGCCGCCGTTGCGCATGGCTCACGTCTGCGACGCGCTCGCCACCCGGAACAACGCCGCCGCTGTCCTGCATCCCTACCTCTCCGCCCGTACCCGCACCGGTCCCCCCCCCGAACGGGCAGCCGCCATAAAAACCCTCGGCCGCATCCTGCGCCCGGCCGATGTCCCTGTCTTGCTGGGATTCGCCGCGGAAGGCAACGAACGCGACGATGTGCCGGTTGCCGCCCGCGCGGCTTTCGCCCGTGCCACCGACCCGGGCATCAACGCGACGCTCATTCGCACCGCCAGCGACCCCCAATCCCCAATCGCCATCACGGCCATCACGATCCTGTCACTCCGCCAAGCCCGCGAGGCCATCGATCCGCTTTGGACCATCGTCGATGCGGGCGACGCCGCACGCGCACCGGCCGCCTTGGCGACACTCGGCGAATTGTTAGGATCCGACGATCTGCCGCCCATGCTGCGACGCTACGCCGCCGCAGCCGACGGTTCGCCGCTGGCGGACGCCTATGGCAAGGCGGTCTGGAGCCTGTCGCGCCGTCATCCGGATCCGGCTATCGCCGCAGAAATTCTCACGGCCGCTGCCGCCAAGGCCCCTGCCGCCATGAAGGTGACTCTCGAAGGCTTCTCCTCCCGCATCCTCCCGAAGGATGCCAAACCCGAGGTCAAACCCGAGGTTAAACCCGAGGTCAAAGCCAGTGTCAAAGCCAGTGCCACCCGCCTCGTGCTGCCGGATTCCGATGATCGCGCGACGCTCGCTCCGGATGGATTCGTGGAAATCGCCTACCGTGACTGCGGAGCCGCCGACGAAGGCGCATCCCCGGTGCGTCGCATCCTCGGCAACTCCTTCTCTTTTGATGGTCTTTCCCACCCGCTCGCCACCGTCGATTGCGGCAAGGAAGTCAGCTATGAAATCACCGGGCTCGATCCGACGGCTGAGCATGTCCTCGGCCTGACTTGCTGGGACGCCGATATGGGCCAACGCCGCCAGTCGCTTTCTATCAATGGAAAACTGATGCTGCCATCGTTCGCTCCCATCGCTTACCTCACCGACCAGCCGACCTTCGCCCGGATCCATGTGCCGGTGCCGCGAGACGCCATCGCCAGTGGCAAAATCACCCTTTCCCTGCGCTGCGACGCCGGGGAAAACGCGGTGATCAGCCAGCTCTGGGTGTTGCGCAAACCACCCGCTGCGGACGCCGCCCCGCGGAAGCGGATCCTGATTGTCACTGGCGACGACCACTCGGCCCACCACTGGCGGAAGACCGGCCCGGAGTTCGCCCGTATCCTGCGTGCCGACCCACGGCTCGAAGTCACCCTCAGCGAATCGCCAGTCCTGTTGGAATCACCGGCTCTAACGGCCTACGCCTCCGTGTTCCTCCATTTCAAGAACTACGCCAAGCGCCTGCCCACCAACGAGCCGTTGTGGCGCAACCTGGAAAACTACGTCCAAGGTGGCGGCGGGCTGGTCATTGCTCATTTCGGCTGCGGCGCGATGCAGGAATGGAACGGTTTCGTCATGGTTGCCGGCCGGGTTTGGGATCCGAAAAAACGCGCCCACGACCCCTATGGCGAGTTTCTCGTCCGTATCACCAACCCGACCCACCAGGTCACCCGCCAACTCAACGATTTCACCACCCGCGACGAACTCTATACCTGCCTCGCCGACGACACTGCCCGCTCGGCCACGACTTGGGCGCCCTCAAAGCCACGGGTGCCCGCGATCTCTATCTCCGTGGCACCCTCTGGACTGCCGGCCTCTGAAAATACCGACATCCATACAATCCCTGCAATTCTCCTTCCACGCTACCCCCTTCATCAGCCCCAAAATAACCGCTTGACCCGTTTTCTTTATCTGTTAGAATTACCGCATTTATGAAACCGACACTTTTGGTTCTTGCCGCAGGAATGGGCAGCCGATACGGCGGCCTCAAACAATTGGATCCGATGGGTCCGCACGGAGAAACCGTCCTCGATTACTCGGTCTATGACGCGATCCGCGCCGGTTTCGGGCGGGTGGTTTTTGTGATCCGCGAGGATTTCGCGGAGGCCTTCAAACAAGGAATTGGCGCCCGTTTTGCCGACCGCGTCCAAGTGGATTATGTGTTCCAGTGTCTCGACGATCTGCCTGCGGGCTTCAGCGTGCCGCCAGGCCGCGAAAAACCCTGGGGCACCTCCCACGCCGTGCGCGCCTCACGGCATACCGTCCACGAACACTTCGCCGTGATCAACGCCGATGATTTCTACGGTCGTGACGCCTATGTGCGCGCATCCGCGTTTTTCAGCAGCCTGCCCGCCCATACCACGAACGAAATCGCCATGGTCGGCTATCCGCTGGAAAACACCCTTTCCGACCACGGCCACGTCAACCGCGGAATCTGCAAAATCGACGAAAAAGGCTTCCTCTCCAACGTTGAGGAATATCTCAACATCGAACGCGAAAGCGACGGCCATGTGCGCGGCAACGCCCTCGACGGCAATCGACGCGTAATTCCCGCCGGATCGCTGGTCTCGATGAATTTCTGGGCCTTCGGCCCGGCGTTCTTCGGTATGTTAGAGGAAGCCTTCGTCCGCTTTCTCAATGAAGCCGGCACCCAGATGAAATCCGAATGTTACATCCCGACCATCGTGGACGCTTTGATCCACGGTGGCCACGCCCATTGTCCGGTGCTGCAAACCACCAGTCCCTGGTTCGGCATGACCTATCCTGATGACAAACCCTACGTGATGGCGTCGATCCGCAAATTGATCGCCTTGGGTGCCTACCCGGAACAACTCACCTGAGACACCGCAATCCGCTTGCCATGAGTGGGGCCGTGCATCATCTTGCCGTACGTGACGCGCGCGATTTTTTCAGGATGGGTGATGATTGGGGGGGCGGTGTTTGCGGGGGCGGAACCGTTGCAGGTATCGGCGTTGCATCCGTTGATGGCGGATTTGGCACGCCAAGTCGGGGGCGCGCGGGTCGAGGTCCATGACTTGGCAGGGGAAGGGGGGAATCCGCATCGCTTTGAACCGCGGCCGACGGACATGAAACGGATGCAGGCATCGGCCGTGGTGCTGGCCTGTGGCAAGAATCTGGAACCCTATCTGGGCCGCTTGAAGTCCGGTTTGAGTGGCGTCACGGTGATAGAAGTCGGGCGGACCATACCCTCTCTAACGGTTGGCAAGGACGCGGTTTGTCCCGGGTGCTCGTCGCACGGAGAACATGCGGAGCACGGGGCGGGTTTGCTCGATCCCCATTGGTGGCACGGTGTGGACAACATGCGCCGCGCCGCACGCGTGGTGGCCAAGGCGTTTGCGGAGAAGGATCCAGCGGGGGAAGCGTATTTCATGGAGCGTGTCAACGCCTACGGCAGGCGCATGGATGATTTGAAGCGCTGGGCGGATGGGGAGTTGGGGAAAATCCCGCGGGAGCAGAGGAAATTGGTCACGGCCCACAATGCCTTCGGATATTTCGCCAAGGAATTCGGTTTTGAAGTGATCGCTGTCGCGGGTTTGAACCAAGAACAAAACACCACTCCACGGGAACAAGCGGAAACCCTCGCAGCGGTGAAAAATTCCGGAGTACGCGCCGTGTTTCCGGAAAAATCCACGAGTGGCAAGGTGCTCGATTCGCTCGCCTCCACCCTTGGCATCCGCCTTGGCACACCGTTGATCGCCGATGGCAATGGCACCGGCAAGGACGCGGGCTTCGAAGCCATGATCCGCCATAATGTGACCTCGATCACCCAAGCCCTGACCGCACCATGAGTGGACCACGTTGGCTGAAATCCCCCTTGGCGGGCACCGCCTGTGTGCTGGCGGGACTGGCCCTGTTAGCCATCCCGCTGCGGAAACTAACATCCGCAGAGCCTCCTCGCGTGGGGCCCAGCGCACGGCCCGCCGTTCCTTCCACGGAAATCCCCGCCGTCCTGCGCCTCAGGTTGCTGACACCGGCGCAACGGGTGGTGGTGACAAGCGCTGACGGCACGGTTTTGTTAGACCTGCGGGATCCCATGGCTGGGGTCTCCGAGCACGACGCGGTGATCCCTTTCGCAACGGGTCGGCTGGAGCTGGACTTGCAGGCGGACTTTCCTATCGAAAGTGCCGCAACGGCGGTGTTTCTCACCGTGATGCCGGATGGCTACGAGGACCAAACCCGCCATGTGATTGGCAACGGGCGGATGGCAGCACCGTTGCGCTACGAGTGGCACACACCCCATGAATGACAGACCATGGTTTACCCAACCCACGAATCCTGCGCCCACTGCGGCCACCACCACGAACTGAGTGTGGAAGACCTGCGGGTGCGCTACCGCGATGTGGACGCCTTGCAGGACGTTTCCTTCGCGACTTCCTGTGGCGCTTGTGTCGCGCTGATAGGCCCTAACGGCGCTGGCAAAAGCACCTTGCTCAAAGCGGTGGCGGGCTTGTTGCCCATTGCGGCGGGGCGGATCTTGTGGCGCGGCACCAAGGTCGCCAAGTGGAGCCGGGAAATCGCCTATCTGCCGCAGCGTGAAAACGTCGACTGGCATTTCCCCATCACCGTGCGCGGGGTCGTTAGAATGGGGCGCTACCCGCAAGCCGGATGGTGGCGGCCGTTTTCCCCTACGGATGAGGCGGCCATCGAGCGGGCCATCGCGTTGATGGGCTTGGCGGATCTCGCCAACCGTCAGATCAGTCATCTGAGCGGCGGCCAGCAACAGCGGGTGTTCCTGGCACGCGCACTGGCCCAGGAAGCCCATGTGCTGCTGTTAGACGAACCGTTCACCGGGCTCGACCGCAACTCCAAATCCAGTCTCGCGGCCACCCTGAGAAATCTCACGGAAGAGGGGCGGCTGGTCATTGCCG
Organism: Verrucomicrobiota bacterium; assembly: GCA_026397695.1. Classification (GTDB taxonomy): domain Bacteria; phylum Verrucomicrobiota; class Verrucomicrobiia; order Verrucomicrobiales; family Akkermansiaceae; genus Luteolibacter. The sequence continues at coordinate 9,081 of JAPLUJ010000459.1, forward strand.
CACATCACGATATGGACAACGTGCGTGACATTTACGACGAAGTCCTGCTGCTCCACCGCCGGGCCATCGCCTTCGGGCCGGTGGCCGAGGTGTTCACCGATGCGGGATTGGAAGCGACTTTCGGTGTGCCGCCAGAACAAGGAAAGGAGGTGGCATGATCGATTGGTTGATAGAACCGTTCCAGCAGCCGTTCAACCAACGGGCGGTGCTGGCCGCGTTGTTGATCGGTTTAACTAACGGTTATATGAGCGCCTTCGTGGTGTTGAGGAAATCGGCGCTTAAAGTCGGATCGCTGTCCCACGCGCTGCTGCCCGGCATTGCGGTGGCCATTCTCGTCGCCGGCTTGCATGATTGGAGCGTGTTCCTGGGCAGTTTGTTCGCGGCCTTGTTGATCGGGCTCGGCTCACTGGCGGTATCGCGCGGCTCCCGCCTGGACCAGGATTCCGCGCTGGCCATTCTCTATACTGCGGCGTTCAGCGGCGGCATCATCCTGTTACGGCGGATCGGCGTGGCCCAGGAAATGCAGGAATGGCTTTTTGGCAACATCATGGGTCTGCGCAACAGCGACCTGTGGACGAACTTCTGGATCTCCTGCGGCGCCCTCGGTGTTCTAACAGCACTGCACCGCCCCCTGCTGATGACCTTGTTCGATGCCGAGGTGGCGGCTACCCTCGGCGTGCCGGTGCGGGCACTCAACTACCTGCTGCTCGCGGTGTTGATCGTGGTCCTGATTTCCTCGCTTCAGGCCGTGGGCTGCATGCTCGCGCTCGGCTTGCTCGTCACTCCGGCGGCAACGGTATATCTTCTAACAGACTCCACCAACGCGTTGTTCTGGGGCGGATCGTTGTTAGGCGGACTGGCCGCGGCCTGTGCGGTCCTGGTCGGCTGGTGGTTCAACATCGAGCAAGGCCCCGCAATTGTGTTGGTGCTGGGTGCGGTGTTCCTGGTCGTCTTCCTGTTCGGCCCGAAATACGGGCTGCTGCGGCGCTTGGGATCCCGTGGGTGATGACTGATGACTGATGACTGATGACTGATGACCTATCGCTCCGCGTCGTGGAGGTAACAGCCGGGATCGGAGCCCCACAGGCTGCCGTTGTTGGCGAAGGCGGCGCGCGTGCGGAAACCGCCACCACAGATTTGGAACCATTTGCACAGCGCGCAGGGGCCGGTCATGCGCGCTTGGCGTTGCTCTAACGTAAGTTGGCCGATCGAGCGGATTGAGGCTAACACTTCGGCGGATGCCGGGTTATGGCCATCCCAGATCTGTGAGAACGGCGTTTGTTTGACGTTGCCAAGGATCATGTCCTGCCAGAATTGGTCGGGGTGGACGGTGCCCTGGGTGTCGATGTTGGCGATGCCGCGGCCGGAGCTGTTGGCGCCGCCGCCGTTCCATGCGAGCAGGCGGCGGGCTTCGGCGAGGTGCGGGTGGTTTTCGTTTTCCATCCGCACTAACAGATAAGCGCCATCGGCCGGTTGGGTGACGGTGAGCAGTTCGCGTTCGACGCCCTGTTGGTGCCAGGCTTCGACGCGGGCGATGAGGGTGTCGATGGCACTGCGGGCTTCTGCGGGTGCGAGGACCTGCAGTTCGCTGCCGCGCCCGGCCGGCACGAGGTGATAGAAACAGACCCGCTGGATTTCATGGTCCTCGATGAAGTCGAGGATTTGGTTGATATTTTCCACGTTGTGGCGGGTGAGCGTGAGGCGCAGCCCGGTTTTCTGGTTCACGGAGTGGCAATTTTTGAAGCCGCGCACGGCGGCGTCGAAGGCGCCCTCCTTGCGGCGGAACTCGTCATGGATCGGGCCGATGCCATCGAGCGAGATGCCGACGTAGGCGACGTTGGCGGCTTTGAGCAGCGCGGCTTTTTCCGGGGTGATGAGCGTTCCGTTAGTGGAGATGGTGAGTTTCAGGCCCAAGGCGGTGGCTTTATCCACGAGGTCGAAAAACCGTGGATGGATCATCGGTTCACCCCCGGAAAACAACAGCGACGGCACCTGATAGGCGGCGAGATCCTCGACCACCTGTTGCATTTGCTCCCATGTGAGCTCACCGGGATATTGCTGCGCGTTGGAGTCCGAATAACAATGGACACAGCGCAGGTTGCAGGTGCGCGTGATGTTCCAGACGGTGATCGGGCGGCGGTCGCGCGCTTCGGCGGCATTGGCGCCGGCGCCATGTCCGTAGCGCAGTCCATCGGCGGGCTGTGCCATGCCGGTCCAGAGTTTGGTGAGATTGATCATGATTGTGGGTATATGAAAGTCAGTGGTGAAATATCCGCTTGAACCTATGCCATGTTGTTGGTTAGGTCAAACGGCGCGCTTTGGCTGATAGACGCAGGACGGATCCGCCGCGAACGGATCGCCGGTCACGCCGAAGGCGCGGGCGCGGGAGCCGCCGCAGACGCTGCGGAAGTCGCAGAGGCCGCATTTGCCGCCCAGCGCGTCGTTGTCACGCAGCGAGACAAACAGGGGATGCTTGCAATAGATTTCCTCCGGATGGGTGGTTTTGACGTTGCCGCAGATCATCGGCAGGAAACCACTCGGCGAGACCTCGCCGATGTGCGAAATGAACATCACGCCGCGGCCGTCGCGAATCCCTAACGGCGAGCGCATGCCCGGCCGCGGACGGGAGGCTCCCCCGCCGGATTGTTGCATGACGACGCGCCGGAAGTGGTGGCCTTCGGTGGTTTTCACCGCGAAGGGCGCCTTGCCGACGAGGCCCGCCATGTCCTCGAACACGCGTTCGATGTCCTGCGGGTCCGGCAGATCCGCCAAGCCGGCGCGACCGGTCGGCACTAACAGAAAAACGCTCCACATCGCGGGTTTGAGTTCGAACATGAGGCGTTTGAAATCCTCGTATTCGTTCATGTTGCCGCGGGTGAGGGTGGTGTTGATTTGCAAATCCAGTCCCACGTCATGGGCGCGGCGCACGGCTTCGATCGTCCGGTCATAGGTGCCCGCCACACCGCGGAACGCATCGTGGGTTTCGCGCGTCGCGCCGTCGAGACTGAGCGACATGCGTTGCACGCCGGCGGTCTTGAGCTCCACGAAATCCGTTTGCAACAGGCGTTGGGTGGCCGACGGGCTGAGCCCCACATGCAGGCCGGCATCGGCCGCCTCGCGCACCAGATCAAGGGCATCGCGCCGCATCAGTGGGTCGCCGCCGGTGAGAATCAACATCGGTGGCTTCCATGCCGCGAGTTGGCCGATCAGGCGCAGGGCTTCCGCTGTATCGAGTTCCTGCGGGTGACGGTGCGGCTGGGCCTCGGCCCGGCAATGGCTGCACGCCAAGGCACAGGCGCGGGTGATTTCCCAGAATACCAGGAACGGACGCTCGTCGAAGTCATACCCGTCGATGGTGGGCATGCCGACGGGGTGTTGCAGGGTGGCGGTGTGGGGCACGGGGGAAATAAAGACGCATTGTTCCGGAATGGCTAGGCCTGATTTGCGCTAACCCGTGCATTTTTTCAGAATGACCTTCGGCGTCGAACTCGAAACCACCATCACCATCACCGCCACCGCCGGCAGCGTTGTTGGCGGCTACTGCAACATTAACTTTTCGGCAGCAATCTCCCTTGATATCGTATTTCCACGGCACTTTGCGGTACCCTGCGGGGAGGGGATTCGTCGAACACACCATCCAGACGGAACGCCCGGAATTCATTTCAAGGCTCAGGAAAATTGAGAATCGATTGCCTGGAGAGATTGTCATCGGCTGCGGGCAGTGGTAGGGTCGCCATGTGATCCCTTATGCTGAGTTGGAGCGATTCTTTGGTACCCTGATGGAGCGGGCGCAGGGGAGAGGTATCCCGTGTGGGATCACCAGCGGCATGGCTTGCGTGCATTTCGGAGTGGCGGCGACCACCATGGACTGCGATGTGCTCTGCCAAGCGGAGAAGTCGGATGAATTCCGGGCCCTCATCGCGGAAACGGAATTGCGCGGGCTGCTGCCGAATTATCGTGGCCATATTTCACCGCCGCTGGATGCCCGGTGGATGCGCGGCGGCTGGACCTCCCACTTCACTTGGAAGACCCGGCCCGAGGAAACCTGTCTCGACATTTTCAGTGTGGCTCCGCGAGGCAGCTCGGCTTGGGAGCAACAA
>JAPLUJ010000516.1 GCA_026397695.1 Verrucomicrobiota bacterium
GAATGTTCGACGGTTTGATATCGCGGTGGATGATGCCATTTTTGTGGGCATGGGCGAGACCGTTGCAGATGCCGGTGACCAGCCTGATCACTTCACCGGGATCAATGGCGATGCCATGAGCCGAGTGGAAAAGCGATTTTCCCGGCACGTACTCCATGATGATGTAGCGCATTCCATCGACCTCGCCAAAATCGTAAACGCCGATGAGATTGGGATGATTGAGGTGGGCCATCGCCTTGGCCTCGGCTTCGAAGCCGGCGCAGAAGGCGGCATCCTTGCTGAATTCGCGAGACAGGATCTTGATCGCAACCGTCCTATCAAGAGACTTCTGGACGGCACGGTAAACCGCACCCATCCCGCCGGTGGCGATCATGAGTTCCAGCACATAACCCGGAAACAACGGTACGAGTTGGGCAAGTTCCGGTGCCAGAAAAGTGATCGGCGGCTCGTGGGAATTACTCATGATAGCTAGAGAGACAAGCGGCGGGACTTGCGGACGGATGTGAAAAAATTGCCGGAAATTTGCGTTGGGGGTTGCCGCGCCTGAGCAAGCCAGAGCCGGGATCGGAGAGCGGCAGAAAGGGAAGGCGTGTCCATGACTGAAATCCAATGGGGCATTCCCTATCGGCATCAGCCTTGTAGGAGGATCACCCTAACACCGCAAGACAAATTGGCCCGGCTGCAAGGAAAGTGCTTTGGTGTGACAGCCGTTGCAAGTGCCAGTGGCCGGACCGAAGGGAGGCACCTAGGGCCAGTTCGACTACGCCTCCCAACGCCTCAAGGAACTCACCAGGCCGGATGCCAAAAAGTAATAAATGACCGTCGGATTTGGTTACACCAAGTGTCGGAAAACCATACAACAGGCCCCACCAAGCCCACATGGAAATCTTTATCATTTATATAACCAACACAAAATAAACGAGTTGAAAAACAGAAACTTATTATGGCACGCAACCTGCTTAATACCTCTGCGGAGGAGGTTATATCCCGGCGTTGGGGGTGATTATTAATCCCGGCGTTGGCGGTTCACCTGCCCAAGAGCGGTCAGGAGACTCGCCCAGCAAGCACCCCGATCAAACCAAATACCAACAACACCAGTATGAAAGCGATGAACAAAGCAAACAGCATGCTCGCAAGAGCTATCATGGCGGCGGCAGCGTTTCTGCCCGCAGCCCTCATGGCGGATTCGATCTCACCCACCAGCGTGAGTGGCACCGTTAACGTAGGCGGCAGCATTACCGTAAATAAAACCGTCACGGTCACTGCCGGCACACCCACCACCTCAAAGGTGGATGTTTACTTCCTGGCCGACACCACGGGCAGCATGGGGACGACCATCGCTTCGGTGAAGGCCAGCGCTGCATCCATCTTGTCCAGCACTGCCGGATTGGGTGACGTGGCGTTCGGGGTCGGTGAATATAAGGACGTCGGTGATGTCTATACGTGGCGCCAGAATGTCGCCGGGACCCATTTGACGACAACTCAGGCCACTGCGCAGACTGCCATCAATTTGTGGGGCGCATCCGGTGGCGGTGATACCCCGGAGGCCCAGTTGTTCGCAATGGATGCCCTCTCTACCGATACGGGTTGGCGCACCGGATCAACCCGGATCTTGGTTTGGTTCGGAGATGCCCCGGGGCACGATCCAAGCAGTGGAGTTACCGAAGCCTCAGCGACGGCCAGCTTGGTCGCCAAGGGGATCAAAGTGGAAGCGATCGACGTCGGCGCGATGAACTCAACCGGTCAGGCCCTTCGCATCGCTACGGCGACCGGCGGCAGCTTCCAAGCAGGAATCAACTCCGCCTCCATCGTCGCGGCGATTACTGCTGCGATCACTTCCTCGTTTGACACCTATAGCACGGTCGGACTCGACCTGTCGGATGTGCCGGCGGGGGTTACGGTGACGGCGTTGCCCGCCAGCTACAGCGGTTCCTACGACCGGTCAATTCAGCGGACCTTCGGCTTCACCGTGAAGTTCACGGGTGATGCGGTAGGAACCTACGACTTCCCCATCTACGGCACC
>JAPLUJ010000632.1:0-883 GCA_026397695.1 Verrucomicrobiota bacterium
CGCGAGGTGCGCGGGTTGATCTCGATGATGACGACGCGGCCGGTTTTCGGGCAGTGGGCGAACTGGATGTTCGTGCCGCCGATGACGCCGATGGCCTCCACGATCCGATAGGAATAATCCTGCAGTTTCGCCTGGAGCTTGGGATCGATGGTCAGCATCGGAGCGACACAAAACGAGTCGCCAGTGTGAACGCCCATCGCGTCCACGTTTTCGATGAAGCAGACGGTGATCAATTGGTTCTTGGCGTCGCGCACGAGCTCGAGTTCCAGTTCCTCCCAGCCGAGGACGGATTCCTCGATGAGCAGTTGGCCCACCATGCTGGCCGAAATGCCGCGGCTGGCGACGACGCGGAGTTCCTCGACGTTATAGACGAGCCCGCCGCCAGTGCCGCCCATCGTGTAGGCCGGGCGGATGACCACCGGATAACCAAGTTCGGATGCGACCTTCTCCGCCTCCTCGACGCTGAACGCCGGCGCGCTTGCCGGCATGTCGATGCCGAGGCGCGTCATGGTTTCCTTGAAAACGATGCGGTCCTCGCCCTTTTCGATGGCGTCGGCCTCAACGCCGATGATACGCACGCCGTATTGCGCCAGCACGCCGGTCTTGGCCAGTTGTGACGAGAGATTCAGAGCGGTCTGCCCGCCGAGGTTGGGCAGCAAGGCATCGGGCCGTTCTTTCTCGATGATCTCGGTGAGCGCCGCCACCGTGAGCGGCTCGATATAGGTCACGTCCGCCATGCCGGGATCCGTCATGATGGTGGCGGGATTGGAGTTGACCAGCACGATCTGATAGCCCAGCGAACGCAGCGCCTTGCACGCCTGGGTGCCGGAATAGTCGAACTCACAGGCTTGGCCGATCACGATCGGGCCGGAGCCAATGATCA
>JAPLUJ010000632.1:906-1792 GCA_026397695.1 Verrucomicrobiota bacterium
TTTCTGCTAGGTGTTCAGGATTGGGGATGATCTGGCATGAGACTTCCAGAACCCGACCCGCCATGCGTTGCATGCGCGATGTTCGGGGGATCCCGGGAGTCATGTGTTCTGGAAAAGGCTGCGCGGTCTTGCTTTTCCGGTCAATGGGTTTCTTGCGGGTTTCATGCACCCGGGTCAACGGACGGAGCCGCGCGCGAATTTACCGGGTCTTTACGGACGGCGGATGAACGCCGGGTTACAACAGGGGGCGTTATGATAACCCATCGATTCAATTAACCCAGCCTCAGGCCCCATGCCCCACAACCAGCCTTGCCAGCACGGGAGCTTTCAACTATCACATTTCAAAGCATGTCGGATATCACCATTCTCGTCATCGAAGACGATCCCGCAGTCCGCCGCGGAATCGTCGATGTGCTGGAATACGCCGGCTATCAGACCTTGCAGGCGGCCGACGGTCACGCCGGAATGGAAATCGCCTTGAAGGCAAACTACCGCCTGCTGTTGCTGGATCTCGTCATGCCTGGTCCCTCCGGGTTTGAAATCCTCGCGGCCTTGAAACGCCAACGCCCCGGCCAGGCGGTGATCATTCTATCAGCACGCGGCGAGGAAAACGACCGCGTCCGCGGCCTCGTCAACGGCGCCGACGATTACGTGGTCAAACCGTTCAGCATGAAGGAATTGCTCGCCCGCGTGGATGCCGTGCTGCGGCGTACCTGCGAGCGCGCCGCTCCCGCCGACGAACGCACGGTCCCCGGTGGCAAGGTGGATTTCCGCAGACAGGTGATCGACTTCGACGACGGCCACAGCGCGGAACTTTCCGATAGAGAAGCCGCCCTGCTCCGCTATATGATAGATTCGGGCGGCCGGCTGGTCACCCGCGAGGAAA
>JAPLUJ010000498.1 GCA_026397695.1 Verrucomicrobiota bacterium
CAAGGCCGCGCGGGTGCGGCGCGACGCGAACACGCTCAACGAATTGCTCACCAAACACAATGTATATGATTGCGAGACCATCCTGCAATTCCGCGCTGCCGATGGCCGACCGGTGTTTTTCCTGCAAGCGGAAATGGACGTGGTGTCCGATGGCTCGGATGGCGACCGCCTCGCGGTGATGCCCGATGCGATCGTGAATTCCAGCAATTACCAGCCCTATACGAGTTATGGCTGGCCGAAAAAATCCCAGACCGTCAATCCCATGATCGCCGGCTGGGAGAAACGCCTTGCGGCAGGCGAGAAGGAACTCGCGGACAAGTCCACAACCACCGAGCGAAAAGCCTGGCTGAAGGCCCGCATCGCCTTTCTGAAACGCGGCATCGCGGATCTCAAAAGCCGCAGCTTCCTCATCGCCGAATACGATCCATTCATCGTGATCCCGGTGGATATCCTCTCTTCTAACGAACCCTACGCCCCGAAAACCGGCGATTTCGCGGTGGTCATCTACGGCACGAAACTCTATCCGGCGATTGTCGGTGACGGCGGACCCGTCTTCAAGGTCGGCGAGGCGTCGCTGCGCATGGCCCGCGAACTCAACCCCAAAGCCACCCCCCTCAGCCGCCCGGTTTCGGATCTCAAGGTGAGTTATCTGATATTCCCGGGTTCCCATGATGCCGACCACGGACCGCCCGACTACGAGAAATGGCGGCAACGGTGCCACGAATTGTTAGGCACAATCGGCGGCGTGGGCGAGGGGTTCCAACTCCATCTCTGGCAGGACCTGCTGCCCAAACCCGTGCCGCCCGCGGTGCCGCCCCCCGCAGTGCCGCCGCCCGCAGTGGGTGCGCCCGCAGTGCCGCCGCCCTAGAATGCGTTTACATGAATGCCATGCTATCCTTCTTGCCATTCTGCGACCCCGGCTGGCATGCGCGTCAACTTAAGGAGATTCCTCATGTGATGCCTGGAACGCGGCGGTCTTATCCCCGGTCGCGGAGCGACCATCACCAAGTCGCTCCGCGACCAACAGGGGGAAGTGCCGTTGAACGGCTCATTTGTTGACCACGGTGATCGTGGTCATCCGTAAAAGAATTCCGTATATCCCATATCCAACAAGGAATTTTCAATCATCCGCACCCTTAAGTTGACGCGCATGCCCGGCTGGGGTCGCATGACTCTGCTTGCAAGGATCCCGTCATGGGGTGAAGAGGTTTCCGGTGAGGGTACTGCCGGTCGTTAACGTGCTGGCTGCCCTGCAGAAGGCGACCACGGCGTGTTCGGCGTGGAGGTCGGTGTAGGTAGTGCCAAACGCGGAGGAGTTGGTGACACTGCCGTAGGAGGCGTAGATGCCGATGTCGATATTGGAGTTGGCGGTGGAGTTGGTGACACTGCTGTTGTCGGCGTAAATGCCGATGCTGTCATTGAAGTTGGCGGTGGAGTTGGTGACGGTGCTATAGTGGGCGGTGATGCCGATGCCCCCATTGTCGTTGGCGGTGGAGTGGGTGACACTGCCGAAGGTGGCGACGATGCCGTCGCTGCCATTGGAACTGGCGGTGGAATTGGTGACACTACCGAAGGTGTCGATCCAGATGCCGCGGGCGGTGTTGTCATTGGCCGTGCAGTCGGAGATCTTGCCGCTGCTTCCGGTGTAAATGCCATTAGAGTTCGCCGAGGCCTGGACGTGGTCGATTTGACTGGCTTTGCCATCCGCAAACACTCCAGACTTGGAGGTGCCTCCCCATCCGGTCACCTTGCCGTTGAACACCCGCAGATTGCGCAAAGTTGAGCCTTGATAGATGCCGGAA
>JAPLUJ010000334.1 GCA_026397695.1 Verrucomicrobiota bacterium
CTCACTAATGACATCGATGTGGTTCTTGAAATCACTTCCAATGACATCCCGAAATTGTTCGCGGCCTTCCCTGAGGAAAATTATTACCTGCCGCCCCGTGATGTGATCGAATCCGAACTGCTGCGCGGAAGCAGAGGGCATTTCAACATCATCAGCCAGCTCAGCATGCTCAAGGCGGATATCTATCTGGTAGGCGCGGACACTTTCCAGCGCTGGGGCATGAACCAAGCCCGGATCCTCGACATCGACAACCAGCAAATATCCTTCGCTCCTCCCGAATACGTAATCATCCGCAAACTCGAATTCTACCGCGAGGGGCATGCGGGAAAACACCTCCGTGACATTGCCTCCATGCTCGCGGAATCGTCATCTGAAATCGATCAGAAAACTCTTTCCCAGTACATTGAAAAACTCGGCCTCGAAACCCATTGGCAAGCCGCCCAGGAACTAAGCGCTAAGTACTAAGCTCTACGCACCCACCCCATGGACCTCCTCCGATTCACCACCGCCGGCTCCGTCGATGACGGAAAATCCACCCTCATCGGGCGACTGCTCTACGATTCAAAATCCATCTTCGAGGATCAATTCGAAGCCATGGAAGAGTCGTCACGTCGCCGCGGCGAGGAATGTGTCAACCTCGCCCTGCTCACCGATGGCCTCAAGGCGGAACGCGAACAAGGCATCACCATCGACGTCGCTTACCGCTACTTTGCCACGCCCAAACGCAAGTTCATCATCGCCGACACCCCGGGCCACATTCAATACACCCGCAACATGGTGACCGGTGCCTCCACCGCCAACCTCGCCATCATCCTCATCGACGCACGCAAGGGCGTCATCGAACAGACCAAACGCCACGCATTCATCGCCAACCTGCTCCGCATCCAACACCTCGTCGTCGCCGTCAATAAAATGGACCTCGTCGACTACGCGGAAAATATCTATCACCAAATCGTCGGCGACTTCCTCAACTTCGCCTCACGTCTCGACAACATCGTCGAAATCACCGACATCCCGATCTCCGCTCTCAATGGCGACAACGTGGTCGACAAGTCCGGCAACATGCCATGGTATCTGGGCGCCACGCTGCTCTATCACCTCGAACACGTCTATGTCGGCGGTGAGGAAAATCATGTGGACGCGCGCTTCCCGGTCCAGTGGGTCATCCGCCCGATGAGCGACGAGTGGCATGACTTCCGCGGCTACGCCGGGCGTGTCGCGGGCGGCGTTTTCAAACCCGGAGACGAGGTCACCGTGTTGCCCTCCGGCTTCACCACCCGCGTCAAGTCCATCCACGGCCCGGTCGGAGAACTGCTAGAGGCCTTCGCTCCACAATCCGTCTGTTTCACTCTCACCGATGCGATCGACATTTCCCGCGGCGACACCTTGGTGAAAGCCAACAACCCGCCCCGCGTCAGTCAGACCATCGAAGCCATGATTTGCTGGTTCTCGCAGAAACCCATGCTCCCGCGCGAGAAGTGGATCGTCCGGCACACCACTCACGAAACCAAGGCGATCATTCAGCAAGTGAAATATCATGTGGATATCAACAGCCTCCACAAGATCGAGGGTCTCGAGAGTTTCAACATGAACGATATAGGGCGCATCTCCATGCGTACCGCCGTGCCCCTCATCCACGATTCCTACCGCCGCAACCGCACCACCGGCTCCTTCATCCTCATCGATCCCGGCACCCACGAAACCGTCGCCGCCGGCATGATCGTGTGAGACTCAAGACTTGAAGACACAAGACCCAAGACTAGAGAAGAAAAGCGCCTGGATTCCTCTTGTCTTCGGTCGAAATTCTGCGGTCTCTTTCCCTCTAACTAACACCCTGTCCCCGGTCTTCTTCTCTTGAGTCTTGCGTCTTGGAGTCTTGCGTCTTCTCCCTCCCCATCCGCTGCCGGATCATCCGTACCATTACCCACCCCAGCACGAGCAACGACACCCCGGTCAAAACAGGCGTTAGATTTCCATCCGCAACTCCCGCCGCACTGAGGACGACGCCACTGGCGATCAATCCGCTGCATCCCAGCGACACCGGCAGATACAAACGGAAAGGTACCCGGAAAAACCCGAGCAAATAGTTCTGCAAGAACAAAGGCAGCCCGGGTGTCAGCCGCAATATCAGGATCATCCGCAAATGATTCCCCCGCGGCAGCTCGGGAATCCGCAGGTTCGCTGCCACTAGCAGTTTTTCCACCAAGCCCCGCCCGGGCCGCGCGGCCACCCAGTAGGTCCAGGTCATGTTCAGGGCCAGCGCCACAAGACAAACCGCGCATGCCGTCACCGGACGGTCGCGCCACACTGTGCCTGCTAGAATCAGCAAGGCACTCGTCGGCACCGGCAAGCCCGGCAACACCACCAACCCCGCGAACAACCACCACGGCCGCTCGATCAGCCACGCCTCCGTCTGCTGCCACGCCGCCTTCAGCAGCGCGCCGTCCATCCCGAGTTGCCACGCCAGCAGCACGCTCCCCGCAGCCAACACCAGCAAGCCACCCGCCAGACGTTGCAGCCGCCGATCTCTCAGGATTCTCTTCATCAGGACCATCGCCGCACCACCCTGCCTCTCCGCCACGCGCATGGCAATCACTCATCCTGCTCTAACGTGTTTCCTCACAGAGATTGTTTGTTCATTTTCTCTTGAACAATCAGCCGGATTTTGTTTTCTCCAGTCATGCCACCTTTCGAAGGTTTGCATCCACTCAGGGACTATGGCGAACTTTGACTCACCAACATTATTGATCTGATCCTCGAAATTCCGGCTTCCGCCAGCGCGGATCCGGCGTAACATGCTCCCATGAAAGCGAAATTCACGGTGATTCTGCGAGTTGAAGAAGGCTTGGTCGTGGCCATGTCTCCTGAATTGGATATTGCGAGCCAGGGCGCGACCCCCGACGAGGCTCTTGCCAATCTCAAGGAAGCGGTGGGGCTTTTTTTGGAAACGGCGTCGCCTGCGGAAATCGAAGGGCGTCTGAGCGCGGAGTCCTGGATCACCCAGTTTGAGACCGAGTATGCCCCCGCGTAAACGGTTTTCGGGCTTGGAAATGTGCCGTCTGCTCGAAGCTCAAGGCTTCAAAGAGGTGCGTCAGCGAGGAAGTCACCGAAGCATGCAACTGCGCACAGGTGAGACCACCAGAACGGTGCCCGTGCCCATCCACAAGGATCTCAAACCAGGCACCCTGGCGTCGATCATCCGCCAGTCTGGCCTGAACCTGTCACTGTTTGAATAGATGGGAAGAGCGGCCCAGCGCGCCAGATGTTAGAAAATCCCGCGCCCCTCCGTCCTCTGTCATCCGTCCTCACTCATCCCGCTCCCGTTTGTTCATTTTTTCTTGAACAAAATTCCGCAAGTGCTATTTTTCATCCGTGCGGCTTCTGCAAGTTGCCTGTCACCCACCCGGATTCCGCGCCAGTTCCGTCTTTCCCGCAGGCCGCAACCAAGGGCGGCAGCGTGTGATCTTGTCGGCTTTCCAAGGTGCCGCGCGTTCGATCATAACGGTTAATTTCTCCCTCTGCATTGACCAATGCGCCTTCCCGTCCAACGCCAAAAACTTGAAGCCCTCATGACCGCATTAGGCCACAGAGTGACAAGTGCCGGGCGGATCTATCTCACGGGAGGCGCGACAGCCCTCCTTCACGGATGGCGCCCAATGACGGTCGATGTGGACTTGAAAGCCGATCCGGAACCCGCCGGCTTTTTTGAAGCCATTGCGGTGCTGAAAGATGAACTTGCCGTGAACATCGAACTGGCAAGCCCGGACGATTTTATCCCCTCTCTGCCACGCTGGCGTGAACGGAGCCTGTTCATTGCCCGCCACGGCCTGATCGACTTTTATCATTACGATCTCTATAGTCAGGCCCTCGCGAAACTGGAACGTGGACATGCCAGGGACTTGACTGACGTGACTGCCATGCGGCAGGCAGGACTGATCCGTCCAGACCTGCTCTTTCAGCTATTCCTGCAAATCGAACCGCTGATCATCCGGTACCCGGCTCTTGACCCCAAGTCCTTCCGCGCGGTCGTCGCAGCGTTCTGTAGCGAGGCACCCGAATCTCCCGCAACCAGCGCATCATGAGCCCATCCGAACTGCTCTCAGGATTGCCGATTGCAGACCAAATCCTCGAAGGATTGCAGGATTTCCATGCTGGTCGTCAGAGCATTCCTGCCTGCCTTGTGAGAATCGCCAAGCCGCGCATGATCCGGGCGGGTTTGATGACGAACTCAGCACCCCGCCATGACGGAGCAGAACTTGAGCTCTATCGAATGCTCGCCCACGAAGGCATCCGTGCCCACAGTTGCTACAACGCGATCCTCCGCGAACTCATCAGCTTCGAGCATGCTTTGGACCATCGCCTGACCACCTCCGACCTCTGACCTCATGCGCATACTCATAACTGGCGGTGCCGGTTTCATCGGCTCCAACCTCGTGCGCCTGCTCGTCTCGCGTGGCCACCAAGTGCTCAATATCGACAAACTCACCTATGCCGGCAACCCGAACTCACTCGCCGACCTAACTGCCAATCCGAATCATCAACTTGTTAGGGCCGACATCTGCGATGCCGCTGCCATGCGCGCCGCCTTCGCGGACTTCCATCCGCACTGGGTCATGCACCTCGCCGCCGAGTCCCACGTGGACCGCTCCATCGATGGCCCCGGCGCCTTCATCCAGACCAACATCCTCGGCACCTACACGCTGCTGGAAGCTGCCTTGGAGTATTGGCGCGGCCTGCCGGAAGCAAGAGACCAGAGGACAGAGACCAGAGACCAGAGGGCAGGATGGCGGGGTCTCCAATTCAACATCCCAAATCCACCGGCACAAAAATCATTCCGCTTTTTGCACGTCTCCACCGACGAGGTCTATGGCTCACTGGGCGCAACCGGTTTTTTCACCGAAACCACACCCTATGACCCCCACTCACCCTATTCCGCCAGCAAGGCC
>JAPLUJ010000297.1:0-9512 GCA_026397695.1 Verrucomicrobiota bacterium
AGAATCACGCCGACCGAGAAAATATCGGCGCGGTAGTCCACCAAGTGGGGAGAGTGGACAACTTCGGGTGCGGTGTAGTCGGGAGTGCCGTAGATCTCCTCGTTTTCCCGGAGCTTTTTCTCGATCGGACGGGCGAGGCCGAAGTCGCCGATTTTCGGTTGGCCGTTGAGGTCGAGCAGGATATTCGACGGTTTGATGTCACGATGAATGATGCCGTTTTCGTGGGCGTGGGCGAGACCATTACAGATGCCGGTGACGAGCTTGATGGTTTCGTCGGTATCGAGGGCGATGCCGTGAGCGGCGTGGAAAAGCGATTTTCCCGGCACATACTCCATGATGATATAGAGCATGCCATTGACCTCACCGAAGTAGTAAACGCCGATTAGATTGGGATGGTTGAGGCGGGCCATCCTTGCTGAACTCCTGCGGCAGGATTTTAATCGCGACCGTGCGTTCGAGTGACTTCTGGACGGCGCGATACACCGCACCCATGCCGCCGGTGGCAATCAGGGAGACGATTTCGTATCCTGGGAAAAGCGGGGCGAGACAGGCAAGCTCCGGAGCCAGGAAAGTGATGGGCGGCTTTTGGGAATCACTCATTATAACAAGAGACAAGCGTCGGGAACTTGGGGACGAATGGAAATGATCCGGCAAGTTCTTGATTTCGAGAATAATTATCCACAAATGACCGTCAATCCAATTTTTTGGATTGGCGTATGCGTGCAGCCGTCGCAAGTTTCCGCCGAACGAATCTCCTCATGACCGACCCCACTGTGATGGTTCTCATCGGCAGTTTTGCCACCTCTGTCAGCCTGTTCGTGGTTTTCGCGCTGGTGCGCGGGGTGTTTGGCCGGACAAACCCGGCGGTGGTGGCGGTCGATTTCGCGCGGATGGATGAAGCCTCGGCGTATCAGGCACCGGCGGTGGCCGCATTGCCGCCCGCACTGCCAGTCGGGCGGGTGCCTGTTTGGTTTTACAAGCCGCTGGATTTGGTGGGTGTCGTTTTCGTATTTGGAGTGTTTGGCATGTTGTCTTTTGCCACGGTGCGGTCCTCTAACGGCGCGCTTCCGACGATGAACCCCGTCACGCTGGTGGTCGGCATCGGACTCCACTTCTTCATGGCGGGCATGGTCGCCATTTTGGTGGTCAGGCGTGTGGGTTGGGTGACCTGGCTCGGCCTGCGGTGGCGGGCTTGGTATTGGGTCTTCGTGCTGGCGCCCGGCGCGGTGCTTTTCATGTGGATGGTTTTCGGCGGCCTGCAAATTTCCGGTTATATGGAATGGATGCAATCGCTTGGCGTGGAAACGGTGCAGGATACCGTCAAGCTGTTGCAAAAATCGGAGGATCCGCTGATTCTGGGGTTGATGGGGCTGGCTGCGGTGGTCGTCGCGCCGCTGTGCGAGGAAACCGTGTTCCGCGGGTATTTCTATCCGGTGATGAAAAAATTCGCCGGGGCATGGTCAGCGGCGTTTTGTTCGTCGTTGGTATTCGCCTCCGCCCACGGCAATCTAACATTCATGTTGCCATTGTTTGTTTTCGGCGGGGTATTGGTGTTCATTTACGAGAAAACCGGTTCCATATGGGCACCCATTGCCGTGCATTTCTGTTTCAACAGTGCGACGGTGCTCGCGCAAATCGCCGTCCGCTACCACGCCATTCCGTTAGGATTCGCGCCGTGACCACGCTCCGCGATATCGGCGAAGACGCCTTGATCGCACGGCTTGTCAGCCTGGTGCCGCGGGATGAGCAACCCGCGGCCGGGCCGGGGGATGACTGTGCGGTGATCGATCCCGGCCCGGGCCGTGACACGCTGCAATTGTTGAAGACCGACGCCGTGGTGGGGCGGGTGCATTTTCTGCCTGACACCCCGGCCCGGGCGGTCGGATGGAAGGCTGCGGCGCGCGTCGTTTCGGATTTTGCGGCGATGGGCGGGAGACCCGAACGATTTTTGGTGACGGTGGCGTTGTCTGCGGAAACCGAATTGATCTGGGTGGAGGACTTGTATCGCGGTATCGGCGATTGTTTGAGAACCTTCGGTGCGGTGCTTGCCGGAGGTGAAACCACCAGCGTTCCGCCGGGATGTGTGCCGGTGATTTCCATCGCCGCCACCGGCAGCGTCCGGCGCCAGCACCTCGTCCTCCGCTCCACCGCCCAACCCGGCCACAGGTTGTTCGTCACCGGCACCCTCGGCGGCTCCGGGCTAACAAAACACCTGCATTTCACCCCGCGTATCAATGAAACAAGCTGGTTGGTGACGCACTTCAAGCCATCGGCGATGCTGGATCTATCGGATGGTCTGGCGCAGGATTTACCGCGCCTGGCCACCGCGTCCGGCTGCGGTTTTGTGCTCGACGAAGCCGGGTTGCCATTGACGCCCGGCTGTGACATCGCACAGGCATTGGGGGATGGCGAGGATTTCGAGATGTTGTTCACGCTGGAGCCCGACCGGGTGGCCGCGTTGCTAACAGCCTGGCCCGGGGTCTTTCCGGAGTTGCCGCTGACGGTGATCGGGCACATGGTTGCAGCGGGCGCGGGGGCTATGCTAACAGGAGGGTGGGATCACTTTAAGACTGACAGGTGAAGCGCGCGCTGCACCGCAGTCCACAGTCCTCTCAGCCGGTGCGCAGCGGCAGGGCAGGTGGTTTTTTGGCAAAGAAGGTTTTCCAATCGATGCTTGCGGTGAGGAACATCAGCAAGGCGAGGGTGATCACGCCCAACACGGCCAGAGTGATGCCTGTTAGACCGTCGATGAAAAACGAGGCGCTGAACAACACCAGATAGACCGCCTGCGCGGGCAGCGCGATCTTTAACAGGCCATTGCCGCCGACGGTTTTAAGATAACCGCAGACCAGCAGCATGGAGGCGGCGGCGGAAATCCCGAAGCTCGGGAACAATGGGAGAAGATCCACGAGATATGCGAATAACAGATGAAAGGCGAAAAATCCGGCGGCGATGAAAAACACATGCATGGGGTGCAGCGGGCACCCCTTCATGGCACCTATCAGCAGCACGATGGTGACGAAAAACAACAGGGATACCGGCGCGAAAAAGGCGATGCGCGCAGCAACCGGGCCGGCATTCAGGCGCTTGGGCATGTCCATGCCGATCGATGGCGCTGCCAGAACATCGGGATAATCCCACACCAGCGAGAAGCCATCGGGGTCCTGGGTGCGCTCGCCGGGCGAGCCGGTGCCGACCGGGAAATTGATCTCGGCAAAGTTGGTGCGCATGGTGAGTTTGAAGTTCGCGATGCGGTGGTTGTCGGGGAAATGATACTTCCAGGTGTTGGTGCCGCGGGTGCGATAAGCGGTGTGGAGGGTGACCGCGCCGGACGCGGGCAGCAGGATCGCACGGGTGACCCTGCCGGACGGGCCCGGCACGGATTGGGCCGGGTTGTCATCGTCACCTAACAAAAACGCGAAGCCATGGAGTCCGGCGGTTTCTGCGGGCAGGGGATAGGAGATATAGAATGTCTGCGGGATTTTCGTGGGGTTGGTGAAGACATAATCGCTCTTGACGTCCACTTCATACGTGCGGTGCCACAGCAGGCCGCGGCGTTTCGGTTCCGATGCGAGATGGACCGTCACCTGCGAGGACGAGGGTAACAGCTGGGCCCTGCCACCCGGGGCATTGGGCGTTTCGAACCATGCTTGCGGGTGCTCCTGGGTGAGGGCCGGTCCCCACACGCCGGAAACTTCCTTTTGCAGGGTGGCGGAAGATTCGTTCGTCCGATACGCCAGCGCAGCTCCTAGCAGGAACCAGGCGGCGGTGGTGCAGGCGATGATGGCTAGCGATGCGATGAGATGGCTGGTTTTCATGGTTTCAGGGGATCATGTGTGGGTTAGCGGTTGAGGTCCGAGCGTTGATAGAAGAGCTGGATTTCCGGGCGTTCATCGCGGCAGAGGTTTTTCTTGAGGGTGATGCGGGATGGCGGTGCGCTGGTGGCGGCTTGCTGACGCGTGAGGTTGCCGTGGGTTTCCGCCTGATAGCCGGCGGGCAGATCGACACACCAAACGAGCGCGTGGATGAACAACGGCACCTTGGGCAGTGCCAACTTGACGGTGCCATCGACCGGATCGAGGGCGGTGGTGCGTCCGGTGAACGCACACGTCAAACGCGAGCTTTCTCGCTGCGCGGGGAGCGTGATTTTCAGCGCGCCAGCGCCGAGATCCACCGGCGAAACCGGTTTGCCCGCGACCTCGCAGGATAACAGTTTCATGCCATCCGGGGTGTCCAACACAAAACCTAACTGACCCTTGTGCTCGATTTTGAGGTCGCCGGTGGCGAGCATCGCACCATCCGGCTCGATTTTCAGCGACCATTCCGCGGTGCCCACCACGCCATCCGCGATGGCGGCCACGGGAATGGGGGTGACTGTTAGATCGGCCGTGGTGGCGGCTTCGAGATGCTGGCAGCCGGTGCCCTGCAGGGATTCCGCGAAAGTGGCGGGCAGTCCTTGGGCGGATAGTGGTGGGGTGAGGCCGTCCGCCGCATAAGCAAGCACCGCTGAGGTGGCGATGATGAAGCGGGTGCGAGTACCCTCACCGCCCGGTGCCTGGAGGTGCCACGTGCGATCCAGCGGACGCAGCGGCATGCGGTAGCCAAGCGCCACCTGGCGGTCGAGGATGCCGCGCGTTTTCCACACGAGCGTGATGCCGAGCGCGCGGTTTGCTCCGCGGATTTTTGTTTGGGAAACCAGGTCATCACCGGTGACCGTCACGTCCTGCGCATCGGGTGGCATGGGCAACACGGCTTCCACACCCGAGCCGTCCGCCGCAGACGCGCGGGCGATTGTCTGATAGATCAACCCGCCGTCCGCCGGGATGACCAGCGCCTGGTTCTGCCAGGTCCAGATGGAGGGGTCCGGCGGGCGTAGCGCCTCGCGTGTTTCGTGGCTGTCTAACATGTGGATCGTCAGGGTCTGTCCGTCGGGCGGGAGCGGGCGGATTTGTCCGGCTGCCAGGGTTTCCTCGGTATCGTCGCATGCGAGGACGACCGACCGGTCCGCAGGCAGCTCGCCCGTTTCGAAAATAACAGATGGACAAGCGGGCAAGGACAACGTGAAGCGGTTCTTGCTGAGGATGGGCAGCAGGCGCAGTTGCAGGGTGCGGCTGCCCGCTTGATCGAGTGCCAGACAGAGGGATTTGCCTTCGACGACGAGCACCGCGTCCTTGGGGTCCTGTTGTTCCAGCGACACGTCACCGGCAACTAACGGAACGAGCGCCACCTCGCTGCTGAAGCAGGTGGCGCGGAAGGTGGCATCAAGCACCGGGCGGCCGTTCTCGAACGACAGCCGCAGGCGCGCGGCGAGCAGTGCGGGTTTGGGCGAGGGTGGTTTGGCCGGCGGTTCCGCGCGGGCCAGCAGTTGTTTGAGCTCGCCATAGGGAATACGGACTTCCGCGTTGTCCAATCCCTGGCCCCGCAGAGCCGGCATGTTTGTTAGAATGCATATCCCGAGTATCAGTGTGTGTTGGGTCATGCGGGCAGTGGGCCGTCATGTCCGTGAACTGCTGATGAAAGCCGCGTGAAATATATAGGAATACGGCGTCACATCGCCTTCACATGGAGGGTGATGTTCTGTGATGTGCCGGTGCGCGGGTCGGTGGCGGTCAGGGTGTGGGTGCCGGGCGCGAGGTGGATGACGGGTTCGGGGATGGCGGGATCGATGCGCAGGGTGGGCGAAGACCAGCGGGCGGTGCCGGGCAGATTGGTGACGGGGCGGAGTTTGTCGGAGCGGGAGGGGATTTCCGGGTCTAGCAGAAGTGTGATGCCATCCGCCGGAGTGATGATTTTGAGCGGCTCCATGAGGGCGGGCGCGGGATCCATGGCCACTTCGTTGCGGCGCTGGTTGTGGCGGCTGGCAAACCACCCGGCATAGGTGGGAGCCAACAGAACCTTGCCGGCAGCATCATAATCGGCAGTCGTGGCAACCGGCGTAACCTGACCGGCCGGCACCAACTCGGGCCGCACATGCGGGTTTTGCGGGTCGGCTGGAACGAGTTTGCCGGTGCGCGAATCGATATGGATATCTATCAATCCGTTAGGACGCGCGAACCATGTTGGCGCGTGGGCGCGGTGGATGCGCAGCATGGCGCGATGGAAGATCGGTCCCGCGCCCGAGACTCCCGAAATGCCTTTCATCGGTTGATTCTCAAAATTTCCGGCCCACACGCCGACGGTGAATTCCGGGGTGAATCCGAGGCACCAGTTGTCGCGGAAATCCGACGAGGTGCCGGTTTTCACCGCGCAACGGAATGGCAGGTCGAGCGGGCCGCCGGGCGGGAAGGACGGGGCGCGGGCCGCTTGGTCTGATAGAATGTCGGCGATGAGGAAAAACGCGCCGGCGGAAAACGGCAGGCGGGATTCCACAAGGGGGGCGGACGGGTCCGGGAAGAGGACGGGCGGGAGGTGACGACCGCCACGGGCAAGCGTGGCGTAGGCATTGGCGAGCTCTAACAGGCGGACGGGGGCATTGCCGATGGTGAGACCGAGACCGGCGGCCGAGGAGCCGGGGCCGAGGGTGCTGAAACCGAGCGAGGTGAGCAGGTGATAGAGCGGAGCAGGTCCGCCGAGAGCGTCGAGTTCGCGCATCGCGGGAACATTGAGCGAGCAGGCCAGCGCGCTGCGCAAGGTGACCGGGCCGCGGTAGGCGTGATCGTAGTTTTCCGGCAGGTCCAGACCCTGCGGGGTGCGGAACGGGCTGGGAATATCGGCGAGAATGGACGCGGGTGTGCGGTGGATGCGCTCCAGCGCTAACAGATAGGTGAACGGCTTGAGCGTGGACCCCGGCGAGCGCGGGACCAGCGTGCCGTTGAGTTGGCCGCCGCGCGGATCACGCCATGCGGCCGAGGAAACGAGCGCGAAAATTTCCCCGGTGGGATTGTGGATCACCACTACTGCGGCGTGGCGGAGATTGGCGTCCTTCAACTTCGAGGTTTCCTCGTGGACGATGGCTTCGATTGCACGCTGGAGGGGAAGATCGAGGGTGGTTTGGATGATCGCTTGCGGCGCGGTCCGGTTTTTTTCTATCGGAGAGATGAGTGCGGCAAGCCACGGGGCGGCGCGGGATTCCGCGAGCGGGCGGAGGTCGAGCGGTTCGGTGAGCGCGGTGGCGATGCGGGCGGGGTCGGCTGTTCCGTTAGATGCGAGACGCCGGAGCACGAGGTTGCGACGTGCAATGGCGCGCTCCGGGTGGCGCAGGGGATTGAGGCGCGACGGGGCTTGCGGGATGCCGGCTAGCAGGGCGCACTCGGCGAGTGAGAGATCAGCCAGTGGTTTTTGAAAATAGAAGCGCGCGGCCTCGGCAGCCCCGATGCGCAGGTTGCCGTAATCGATGCGGTTGAGATAGGCGGTGAGGATGCGGGGTTTGGACCACATCATTTCGAGGCGCCGGGCGGCGAGCGCCTCATGGATTTTCGTGAACGGGGTGCGGTGCGCGGGCGGGGATGAGATCTTGACGAGCTGTTGGGTGATGGTCGAGGCCCCGGAAACAATCCGCATGTGCGAGAGCAAATCGCGTGCCGCACGCGCCGTGGCAAACCAATCGACCCCGCCGTGGGCGTAATACCGCTTGTCCTCGGCGGCCAGCGTGCAGGCTATCAGATCCGGCGGCAGCTTGTCCGGTGTAACCGGCGTGGAGCGGGACGCGTCCGGCCATGCCAGATGCGAAATCGGAGTCCCCTGGCGGTCCACCACAACTGGTGAGGCATCCGGGTTTTGCAAGAGCCCGGCCGGCGGAGACACGCAAAACGGCGCGATGAGCCAGGCGAGCACCGCAATGGCAGCGATGATGCCGCAACGGAAAAGGACGCGGCGATTGGGCAGGCGCAGTTTCAAGAGGCCACAAGATGCCACAATTGTCCGCGGAATGAAGCGCGAACTGTGCCCCACGGCGCAAAACCAGGTGGCGGCCTGACAAATCTTAACACATCCCCCACCCTCGCCACCACACCCCATCCGCGACCCCCCATCGCAACCACCATCCGCGACCTTGACGGGGCGGGCATTAAGCGTTAACCACCCATCCCCGCCGTCCAGATCGACGCACTTTTTCCAGCAGATGAAAACGCCGCCACCTGTCATCTTGTCCTTGCCCGCAGGAGGAACCTCATGAAACAAGACAACCCATCCACCAGCGTGGCGCCCGAGCGCCGCCCCATGCTCACGCGCGAATGGACCCTGTCCAAAGCATGCACGCGCTGGCTCGTGGCCAAAAAAGTTCCGCCCAATGTGATATCTCTGATAGGCATGGCCGGCGGCATGATCGCCGGCATCGCGCTGGCGGCTACCCCGCTGCCAGGCATGGCGCAGGTCATGTTTCTAGCAGCCGTGGCCGGCATCATCGTGCGCGGCATGGGAAACCTGCTGGATGGCATGGTGGCGGTGGAAAGCCAGGTGGTGTCGCCGTTCGGCGAGTTGTTCAACGAGGTTCCCGACCGCATCGCGGACGTGGTGATTCTGATAGGTGCGGGTTACGCCACCGGCGGCAATGCGACCCTCGGTCTGTTAGCGGCATTGGTGGCGGTGCTCGTGGCCTACGTCCGCGCGGAGGGCAAGGTGGTGGGCGCGGCGCAGCAATACTGCGGGCCGATGGGCAAACCGGGACGCATGGTCGTCATCCTGATGATCGCGCTCTATTGCGGACTGACGCCCGCCCGCTGGCAACCGGTGTTGGTGATTAAGGATTACGATTTCGGCCGGCGGCGCGCCGCTTGCGCCGGATTGCCCGGGAAACCCGCACCTCCTACCACCCCCCCGCATGATCTCCCCGGCCTGCATATTAGTTTGTCAGACAAATCATAATAGTTTGTCAGACAAATAATTGAAAAACCGGTTGCGTCGTGGTCGAGGGAGCCCACGCTTCTTGGAAAGTGTTGCGGCAGCGGGCGTTAGGGCTTGGCCGCAGCCGGTATTGCGCCTATATCACCGCCTTCACCCGTGTCATTTTCCCTCATCGCCACTGATCCGCAGAGTTCCGCGCGTGCCGGATGCATGGTGTTGCCCCACGGCACGGTGGAGACACCGGTTTTCATGCCGGTGGGCACCCAGGGATCAGTGAAAACCCTGCATCCGGCGGAACTGGAAGAACTAGGAGCGCAAATCATCCTCGGCAACACCTATCATCTTTGGCTGCGCCCGGGGCATGAATTGATCCGGGAAATGGGTGGCCTGCACCGGTTCAGCAGTTGGCGCAAACCGCTCCTAACAGACTCCGGCGGTTTCCAGGTGTGGTCTTTGGGCAAGCTGCGTAAGATCACCGAGGAGGGCGTGCGTTTTCAAAACCATCTCGACGGATCGAAGATGCTGCTGACGCCCGAGTTGAGCATGGAAATCCAGGCCGCGCTGGGTGCGGACATTGCCATGCTCTTCGACGAATGCCCGCCCTACCCGAGCACGCAAGCCTACGCCGCCGCGTCGCAGGCTCTCACCACCCGCTGGGCGCGGCGCTGCAAGGATTGGATCAGCGCCCATGATCCGCGCTGTGGCGCGGGCCGGCAGCAGCATTTCGGCAT
>JAPLUJ010000297.1:9556-11163 GCA_026397695.1 Verrucomicrobiota bacterium
ATTTCGGCATTGTGCGTGGCTCGGTGTATGCAGATTTGCGCGAACAATCGGCGCGTGCACTGGTGGACCTCGGTCTTGACGGCTACGCCATCGGCGGCGTTTCGGTGGGGGAGCCCGAGCCCGAAATGTTCCGCGCCATTGAAAACGTGGTGCCGTTTCTGCCGCACGACAAGCCGCGATATGCGATGGGTCTTGGCACGCCGCCGCAGCTACTGGAAATCATCGCCCGCGGCGTGGACCTGTTTGACTGCGTGATGCCGACCAGGGTGGCGCGTCACGGAGTGGCATTCACGCTCGACGGCCCGCTGCACATCAAGAACCTGGCACACGCCAAGGATCCCCGCCCGTTGTGCGAATCCGCCCACCCGCACGTCGCGGGATTTTCCCGCGCCTACCTCCGCCATCTGTTCCGGGCAGGTGAAATCCTCGCTTTACGGTTGCTTTCCTTCCACAATCTGCATTTCTTCCTGCGCCTCGTCGCCGGGGCACGGGAAGCGATTGTCGCGGGGAACTTCTCCGACTACAAGGATTCCTTCATCCGGCGCTACACCAGACCTCCACTCCCATGACCTCACTCCACCTCCTTACCGCTCCTGTTTTTCTCGCAGAAACCCCGCCTCCTGCGGGAGGTTTGCTCGGCAACCCGCTCATCATGATGGGCTTGATGGTCGTGATGTTTTACTTTCTGCTGATTCGTCCGCAGCAGCGCCAGCGCAAGGAACAAGCGGCGCGCATCGCCGCCCTGCAAGCCGGTGACAAAGTGGTCACCACATCCGGCATCCACGGCATCGTGCACAACGTGAAAGAGCACACCGTGGTGGTCAAAGTCGCCGAAGGCACGATGTTAGAATTCGACAAACCCGCCGTCGCGATCGTCCACAAGAAGGACGCGCCGGCGAAATAACCGCGCTGATGCATGTTTCTAGCCACCGCATTCATTGAAGATCCGCTGATCATTTTCGGCATCGGCCTCACCCTGATGATTATGTTTTTCTGGTATTTCGCCACCGAGGTGGAGAGGAGGAAACGCAATGTCGGCACGGGTATGACTATCGGCATTTGCGTGCTTTGTTTGCTGGCGATCTGGCCGCCCAAGGAGCGCCTCAAGGGGGGCATTGATATTTTGGGGGGGTCATCGTTTTCGCTGACCATCCAGCCGCGGGCCGATGCCGATGGCAACGCGATGCCGATCACACCGTCGCAAGTGGATCAGGCCATCATGGTTATTGAGAAACGCCTGAATGCCATGGGCACGGCCGAGCCGATCATTGCCCGGCAAGGAAACAATGGCATTCTGCTGCAAATGCCCGGCGTTGAACCGGAAGAATCCGCGCGCATTCGGACCACGCTGGAAAAAGTGGCCAAACTCGAGCTGCGCGAAGTCAGCCCGCGCAGCGAAGAACCCGGTGCGGACGGCAAGAGTCTGGCCGCCCGGGTTCTAGCAGGCAGCGAGATCATTCCCGGCTATCGGGCGTTCATGCACAAGAGCAAGGACAAGGACGGCAAGGAAATCCAGCGCCCGATCCTGCTCAACCGCCGCGCCGCCCTCGGTGGCTCCGACATTTCTCTGGCCACCCCGTCGCCACAACAGGCGGATGCCGTGTCCA
>JAPLUJ010000130.1 GCA_026397695.1 Verrucomicrobiota bacterium
AAACATGGTGATCGCCGCACCCAGCGGCCATTCGAAACGCTCGAGCGGGATGCGTTCCAGCCGTTGGTTCAACTCGCTCTGCGGCACCAGGCGGAGTTTTTCCTGATAGATCGTGTTGAGTCCCTCGGCTCCGCGGCCTAACGGCACATAGAGACCGTGGGTTTCCTCCGCGATCTTCTTCAAGGTGGCTTCATCCAGCACCGTTCGCACGACCTGCCCTTGCGCGTCGCGCACATAATCGGTGCGGCCGAAGCGGTCGTGGATCGGCATGGTGGCGCCGCCGGCACTGCCAACCCCCACGGTAAAGATAGCCGTGCCGTTTTTCGCCGCCGCCTTGACCGCGTCGAACACGTCACCCTGGAGGTCCTCGCCATCTGTTAGCAACACCAGCACGCGGTGGTTGTTGCCGTTTTCATCGAACAACCGCTCGGCCTCCTTGATCGCGCTCGCCAGATCCGTCCCCTGGCGCGGAATCAAATCCGTATCCAACGCATTGAGCGACTCGCGGAAGGCATCATAATCGAGTGTCAGCGGACACAGCGCGAAGGCACTCCCGGCAAAGGGAATCAAGCCGACCCGGTCGCCGTTGAGGCGGGCCACGAAATCGAGGATGCCGAGGCGCGCACGTTCGAGCCGGTTGGGTGTGAGATCCTCCGCCAACATGCTGCGCGAGGTATCCACGGCAAAAAGTATATCAATGCCCCTGCGTTTCACCTCATGCCACTCGAAGCCCTTCTGCGGGCGGGCGATCGCCACAAATGCCAGCATCACCGCCACCAGCCACATCCCGCGCTTGAGATTGCGCAACCACGGGGCAAACCCCTCGGTCAGGCGCTGCCGGAAGCGCGGATGGATCAGCTTGGCGAGATCCGCCTCGCGGCGGCGGTCAAACCGCACGAACAAGCCGACGATGCCCGCGCAGACGACCACGCCGACAAGCAGCCACAGTGGCTGGGCGAAATGCAGGGCAGTGTCATCCATGGGTGATTGGAATGTTGGAATATGATAGATAAGTCATGGCAGGCGGCGGAAGCGGGTTTGGTTGAGGACCAGTTCCAACAGTAGAAGGCATAACCCTGGCACAAGGAACCAGAGGTACAACTCGTCATACTGCTGATATTTCTTCAACTTGCGGGTGGTCGTTTCGAGCTGGTTGATCGCGCTGTAGATATTGGTTAGCGAATCGGTATCCGTGGCACGGAACGATTGCCCGCTGGTGGCGGTCGCCACCTCGCGCAGCATCTCCTCGTCGATCTCCACCTTCATCATCTGCAGGTGGCTGCGGCCGAAGGCATCCCTAACAGGCACCGGCGCGTCGCCGCGGGTTCCCGCCCCAATCGTATAGATCTTGATTCCCAAGGCCTTTGCGGCCTCGGCGGCGGTCTGCGGGTTGACCGCTCCGGCATTGTTGATGCCATCGGTGAGGAGGATGATGATGCGGGATTTGGCGTTTGAATTGCGCAGGTGGTTGACCGAGGCGGCGATGGCGGAGCCGATGGCAGTGCCATCCTCGACCTGGCCCATTTTCACATCCGCCAGCCGTTTTGCCAGAAACGCCTGATCGTGGGTCAGAGGACTCACCAGATACGGCCGTCCGGCGAAGGCCACCATGCCGAGTTTGTCGTTAGGTCGCTGGCCGATGAATTCGCCGACCACCCTCTTCACGACGTCCAGGCGGTTGACCGGCTTGCCATCGAGCTTGAAATCCAAGGCTTCCATCGATCCCGAAACATCAAGCGCCAGCACGATGTCAATCCCGCTGGCTTCGATATCGGTGGAGCCCCTGCCAAGGCGCGGCCTGGCCAGGGAGACGATCAGCAAGGCGAACGCCAGCAACCCAAGAAACGCGAGCCAGCCGCCGATTTTCGAGTGCGGGCGGGCACCGACGCGGATCGCATCGTCGGTGGAGGGCATGCGGACCGCGACCGGTCTGCCCCAGCGGCCTTTCCAGATTGCCAGCACCGGCAGCAACGCCAGCAGCCATAATACATGCGGGTGAACCCACTGGAAACTTCCGGTCATGGCGCGGATCCTCCCGGTGTGGTGTTAGAAACGGTTGCCGCAGCGGATGCGGTTCCGTCATTCATGGGTTTGGTCATCGACGGCTTCCTTTCCATGGCCGCATTTTCAGCACTCCCAACCTTGGGTGTGGCGGTGGCGGTGATGAATCCGCGCGCCGTCCGGATGATCTCCCCGCGTTGGCCGGTATCCAGCGGCAAAGCGGCGAATTTCGCCAGATCACAGGATTTCAAGAACACCCGCAGATGATCGCTCTCAGCGCTGAGTGGCGACCCCTCGTCTTGCGCGATATCCCGCAGGAATTCCTCGGTCGTGCGGCGCGGTGCCGCCAACCCGAAACGATCCGCGATGTATTGTCTAACAGCCTGGGCGGCGCGATTGGCAAAGGCCTCGGCTGCCATCACTTCACGGCTGGCCTCGAGTTGCGCCAGAGACCCGAGCGCGATCTCCGCCGGACTCCTGAGCCGCTGCCTGCGGCGCTGATGCCAACACCACGCGGCCAGTGCGAGCGCCAGCGCCCCGCCGCCGAGTCCCAGCCACAGCGTCACCGGCGGTTTCCGCGCTTGGGGGATCTCCACCATCGCCTTGGCTCCGCGGATGTCCCCGCCCGCATCCGGTGCCTGGGCTGCCAGAACACCTGCGGCTAACAAAAGTATAGCCGCCGTCGTTCCCGCCAGATGAACCACGGGCTTCCTGCCGGATATGGAGCTGGGTATGGACATTCCAACAAAATCTATCAGACAGCCCGTTGCCGGCGCTTATGGAAAAATCCCATCAGCACGGGCAGCCAGTTTTCGCCGTTGATGAATTCCAGCAGATCCACGCCGAGCGAGCGGATGCGGGTGGCGGTGAGATTGCGGCGTTGGCGGGCTTGCTCGGCATAGGCGTTACGGACTTTGGTGTTGCCGGTATCGAGTTCGACGACCATGCCGTTTTCCGCGTCCTCGATGCGGATTCTGCCGACATCGGGCAGTGATTCCTCACGCGGATCGGTGACCGACACGGCGATGACATCATGGCGGCGATTGGTGATTTGCAGTTTGCCGCGCAGTTCGGCCAGACGCTCGTCAAAGGGGGCGCCGAGGTTGAAATCAGACACCAGGAAGATCACCGCCTTGCGGTGGATGATCTGGTTGGCGAAATCTAGCGCCTTGGTGATATCCGTGCCGCGCTGTGCAGGTTGGAAAAACAACGTTTCGCGGATCAGCCGCATGATATGCATCCGGCCCTTGCCCGGCGGAATGTATAACTCGACCACATCGCTGAACAAGATCAGTCCGACCTTGTCACGGTTATGGATTGCCGAGGCGGCCAGCACGCCCGCGGCTTCGGCGGCAAGTTCGCGCTTGTTGTGCTTTGCGGCGGCTTCCAATGTGCAAGGCTTGCGCCCGTTCACAGTGGATAGGCCGATGCTTTTCACGGCCATGATGTAGTCGCCACTCATTGGTCGAAGTCCATGCCCCGCCCCTTGAACACGCTGGCGTAGCGGCCGGCCAGCGCGTCATCGACGAGTCGGTTGGTGCGCACTTCCATCCGCCGCACGCGGCCGAGGATTTCCGCCGCGCGGGATTCGTCCGCGATGCTGATAGGCGTATGGGTGGTGGGCTTGATCATGGCACCGGCAGCTCGTCAAGAATCCGCGTGATGATTTTCTCGCTATCCAAACCTTCCGCCTCCGCCTCGTAGGTGACCGTGACCCGATGCCGCAGCACATCCATGGCGATGCTCTTGACATCGTGCGGCGTGACGTAGGCGCGGCCATGGAGGAACGCGTGGGCGCGGCTGGCGAGCGCGAGGTTGA
>JAPLUJ010000102.1 GCA_026397695.1 Verrucomicrobiota bacterium
CACCACGGCGGGGCCCATTTGGATAGTGCCGTCGAAGAACGTGATCGGCGTCGGCACGGCTGCGGCGGTCTCGAGCACGCCTTTCCACAAATCGGAGCACTGGCGCGATAGGTGCACGATTTCCTTCAGCCGCTGCGGATCGAGCTTCTGGCCGGCGACTTTTTCCAGCGTGGGCACCAGTGCCTCGGTCTGGCATGCCACGTCCTCGATAATGGGCGAATCGAGGTCGCCGAGCGAGCGCGGCGTATGGATGCCGATGCAGGGCACGTTCCACTCGCGCGCATAGAACTGGAACCAGTCTTTCACGTCGCGACACTGGTTGGTGTTGAAGACCAGCACGTCGGCCTTGGGCATGCCGGACATGCCGAGCTTCTTGAGCGGCGTGTCATTCTTGAGGTAGGCGCCGATGTCGCTGGTGAGATAGGAGCAGATGTCGGGTGAAAACCCGCGGGCATTGGCGAGCGGGATGACGTCGGTGGCCATCCGGGAGGCACCTAGCATCGCGCCGTGGTTCTCGGGGAAATAAACATTAAAGCCGAGCGCGCGGAGCAGTTCCGCCGGGCCGACGCTGGTACACCAAGCCGTTTTCCTGCCCTCTTTCGGGCCGTTCTCGAGTTCCATGAAGTAGTCGCCCATCACGGTCCTCATTTTCTTGGTCGTTTCGAGATCCTTGCGTTCAGCCGCAGGAGTTGTTGGTGTTTGCGTTGTCATTTCACGTTCCTTTCATTTCCCGCGGCATCTTGCATGGGGCAAAGCGCTTGCCGAGTTGTTTTTCTAACATTTCCAATTGCGCCAGCACGTTTGCCAGCCCGAGGTCGCGCGCATATTTCAACCCGCCACCGCGCCAATCGGGAAATCCGGAGCCCAGCACCATGGCGGCGTCTATGTCGCTCTCGCGCTGGGCGAGGCCTTCCTCGAGCACCCGGAACGCCTCCGCGACCATTCGCATAATGAGCCGTTGAGTGATTTCATCGGCACCGACGGTGCGCGGCAACTTGCCCGCCCGCTGGCGCTCCGCAGCGAAGATTTCTTGCGCGGCCAGGTTGGCCCGGCGCTCGCGGTTGCCGGGCGCGTAAAGGTAAACCCCGGCACCGCGCTTCTGGCCCAGCCACCCGCCCTCGACCATCGCCGCCACGATAGCCGACAGGTCACCATGCCGTGGAAACGCCCGGCGCAACACCGCATCGGTGAGCGCGAGAATGTCGATGCCCGCCATGTCTATCAGCGTCAGCGGCCCCATCGGGAAACCGAACGCGACCATCGCCTGATCAATCGCAGACGCCTCGGCGCCGTCCTCCAGCAGCCAAAACGCCTCCTTCAGATACGGGATCAAGATGCGGTTGACCACGAAGCCTTCGCGGTTGCGGACGAGAATCGGCGTTTTGCCCAGGGTCTTCGCGAATTGCAACGCGCTTGCCACCGTTTCCGCCGAGGTGCCGTCGCGGCGGATCACCTCCAGCAGCGGCATGACTTGGGCGGGATTGAAGAAATGCAGGCCGACGAAACGCTCCGGCCGCTTGACGCCTTCGGCGAGCGTGTCCAGCGAGATCGTCGAGGTGTTGGAGGCGATCAGGGCGTGGTCGGATACCGCGCGTTCGACTTGGCCGAGCACCGTCCGTTTTACGGCAACGTCCTCGAACACCGCCTCGATCACCAAGTCCGCCTGGCCGATCTCCTGCCAGTCCGTCGTCGCGGAAAACAGCGGCAACATCGCCGCCAGCCGCTCGGGCGAAAGCCGGCCTTGGGCGACGCGTTTTTCCAGCGACTCGCGTATCCGCTGACGTCCGTTTTCGAGGGCGGATGGATCCGCATCGGTCACGGTTACCGGCAGGCCGGCTTGCATGACGGCTTGAGCGATGCCAACGCCCATCGAACCCATGCCGATCACGGCGACGCGAGTGACCGCACGTGCGGGAATGCCAGCCAGGTCCGGCACTTTGGCCAGATCGCGTCTGGCGAAAAAGACGTAAATCTTGTTGCGCGTGGCCGGTGTGGCCATGCAGCGCGCGAACTGGTCCTGCTCTGCGCGCAGGCCGGCCTCGAAGGATTCAGCCAGGCCGGTGTGGACAGCTTCGATGATGGCCGACGGGGCGACGAATTCAGGCCGGCCGGTGGCGGCGCGCTGCAGGGCGGCGGCTAGGGCGGCTTCGTTGGCGGTGTGGTCGGCTATCCGGTCGGTGCGCTCGCGCGTTTTCCCCGGCGTCGCCACCGAACTGGCGCAGCGGACGAGATCATCCGCGGCGCACACCGCATCGACCAAACCCAGCGTCAAGGCCGCGTTCGCGTTTAGCGCTTGGCCGGTGAGCAGCAGATTCAGCGCGGGCTCGACACCCATGAGGCGCGGCAGGCGTTGCGTACCCCCGGCACCGGGGTTAATCCCGAGGGTGACCTCCGGCATGCTGAAGAGCGTACCAGGCTCGCAGACGCGGCCGTGGCACGCCAGCGCCAGTTCCAGCGCGCCCCCCGGCGTTTTACCCGCGACAGCCGCCACCACGGGTTTGGCGGAGTCTTCGATTTCCTGAAACGCCTCTTGGAAAATCCGCGAAATGCGCACGGCATCTTCGGCGGTGCGGATATCGCGGAAAAGCGCGACATCGGCGCCGGCGCTAAAGCGGCCCGCGTCGCCCATGATCACTAGGCGGCGGACCTCGGCGTCGAGGTTTGCCCGGCGCACGGCGACGCGCAGCTCCTCCAGCAGTGGCAACGTGAGCCAGTTGACAGGCGGGGCGTTCAGTCGCAGAACGCAAACTCCGTCCGCAACGCTGTAATCAATGAGTGGCATGCTCGACATGCGTCGGTTCGCTATTGGCCGCAGCGGCCATCTGGCGAAGCTGGAACCGTTGGATTTTGCCGCTGGTGGTCTTGGGGAGTTCGCTGACGAAGACAATCGAGTGTGGGTATTTGTGGGGTTCGGTGTTGGTCTTCACGAAGGCCTGCAGCTCGCGCACCAACTCTTCCGTCGGCTCGTGGTTGTCCTTGAGCACCACATATGCGCGCCCTTTCACCAGCCCGTCCGCGTTGGGGACGCCGATCACACCGCTTTCGAGCACGGCGGGATGGCTCTGCAGCACGCTCTCCACGTCCGCAGGCCAGACCGCCAAACCACTGACCTTGAACATGTCGTCGGTGCGGCCCGCATACCAAAAGTATCCGTCGGCATCCACAGCGAACTTGTCGTGGGTGTTGATCCACTCGCCGCAGAAGGTTTGCTTGGTCTGCTCGTGTTTGTTCCAATACCCGACGCCGACGCTCTCGCCTTTGATGAGCAGCGTGCCGCATTCGCCGCTGCTCAGGTCCGCGCCATGGTCATCAACGATTCTGGCTTCGTAGCCGGGAACAATCTGCCCCGTGCTCCCGGCCCGCGCCTTGCCGGGGCGGTTCGAGATGAAGATGTGCAGGATTTCGGTGGAACCGATTCCGTCGAGAATTTCCACGCCGAATCGTTGCCGCCACTTATCGAAGATGGGTTTCGGCAACGGTTCGCCAGCCGACACGCACATGCGGACGCGCCCGAGGTGGGTGCGGTTGCTCTTTTCCGCCAAGTGCAGCATGGCGGCGTAACTGGTGGGCACACTGAAAAACACCGTCGGCTGATAGCGGTCCAATACCTCGAAAACCGTTTCAGGCAATGGCCGCTCCGGCAATAACACGGTCGTCCCGCCCATGCGCATCGGAAAATAAAGGCCGTTGCCCAGCCCATAAGCGAAAAACAACTTGGCCACCGAGAACGAGACATCCGTCTCCTGCAGCCCGATCGTGTCGCGGGCATACATATCGGCTGCGAAGATCATGTCGTGATGCAGGTGAATCGCGCCTTTGGGTCGTCCGGTGGTGCCTGAACTGTAAAGCCAGAACGCCACATCGTCCTTGGTGGTGCGGGCCGGTTCGAGTATGGGCGAGGCAGCCGCCATCAGGTGGCGCAGCACCAACGGCCCTTCGTTGCCATCCCCCGCCACGATGATGTGCTCCAGAAATTCCAGATGCGTCCGAATCTCCATGGTGGACCGCAGCAGTTCCTCCTCCACCATCAGCACGACGGCCCGGCTGTCGTTGAGCACGTACACGCGGTCCTTCGCCGGCTGTAGGGTGTTGAGCGGAATGGGCACCGCGCCAATCTTCATGGCGCCGAAGAACGCATACACACATTCCGGACTGTCCCGCATCAAAATGGCCACGCGCTGTTCCATGCGGACGCCGAGGATGCGCAGCGCGTTTCCGACGCGGTTCACGTTCTCGTGCAATGTGGCATAGGTGATCGTCTTGTCGCCGCAGAGGATTGCGGGTTTGTCGCCCCGGCCCGCCGCCAAGTGCGCATCCACCAGCAAAGACACCGCGTTGAATCGTTCCGGAAGTTCGGAAATGCCAAGTTCTTCGTGGGTTGAGCGGTGTGGATTCTCCATTGATGTTGCCATCGATTATTCAGGGCCACTCACCGGGGGGCAAGCCAAAAAAAATGATGAGGTGAATTCCCGGAGCGGCTCGAAGGGTGGGAGATATGCGGTATGAACGCGTCCCAGGATCCTCCTTCCTGATAGAGGCCGAGCAACCCGCCGCCAGCATGTCCCAACTAAATTCCAACGAAATTCCTTGGCAAAGCGGACCGACCGGCTAATTTCCCGTTTGGGGAGATTGGCCAACATTCTGACGAAATCTTCCATCGAATCGCCCGGACTGACTTCGTCGCTCGTGATCGGCGGCTACATGTTCGATCTGCTCACTGCATAGGAATAACTCAATGAATTTCGAACAAGCGATCCGCACGCGCTACAGTTGCCGCAAGTTCATGGCCCGGGAAGTTCCGCAGGCAGTCATCGAGAAGATCCTGGAACTCGCGCAGCACACCGCTTCTTGGAACAACGTTCAGCCGTGGCGGGTGCTGATCGCAAGCGGTGCGGCCGCACGCGATTTTGCTGCGGCGCTCACCGCGCATGTGCAATCGGGCGCGGTGCCGAAGCCTGATCTTGCGTTCCCGGATGAGTATCACGACATCGAGCGCGAACGGCGCAAAGCCTGCGGCGTGCAGCTCTATCAGTCGCTGGATATCGGCCGCGCAGAGGAGGAGCGCAAGCGCCAGCAGATGCTGGAAAACTATCGGCTATTCGACGCGCCGCACGTCGCGCTGATCACCACGCCTGCCTACATGGGCATATATGCGGCGCTCGACTGCGGCTTGTACGTGAACAGCTTCATGCTCGCCGCGCGCAGTCTGGGCGTGGACAGCGTCGCGCAGGCGGCAATCGCGGCGTACTCGGATTTCGTGCGGGCATACTTCGGGATTCCCGACGAGCGCAAGCTGGTTTGTGCGATCTCGTTCGGCTTCGGCGATGCGACCCACCCGATCAATCAATACCGCACCGGGCGCGCGGCGATCAGCGAGCTTGTAACGTGGTGTCGGTAGTGGCCAGCGCCGGTTTGTGGTACACCGGGCCAGCATACCTCCAGCATGCCAGTCGGCACCCACAATACCCTTTTCAATTTTGATTATACGCCAGATGGCACCAATCCATCGGGCAGCTATTACATGGCAAGCGGCTTGACCATCACTATCGTCCCCGAACCGAGCAGCATCTCCCTGTGGGTGATGGGCGCGGCGGCCTTGGGCCTGCGCCGCAGACGCGCGTAAGCGATTCTGGATAGATTGAGCATACCCATCCGCCCTGAGGGTCGGGGAATTTCGTTGGCAGATTTGGGGGGGATTTACCGGGGTGCGTGCCGGGCTCTCCTCTCCAGCTGATTGTCAAAGTCGGCGGCGTTGGCGGCTTCCAAGGCGGTCCAGATTTCATCGTCGCCGGCATCGGCCTTGGCGACCTGGAGGTTTTCGCGCACGGTGGTGTTGAACAGAAAACTCTCCTGGGTGACATACCCGGTTTGATCGCGCAGCCATTCCTTGGATAGATCGGCGAGCAGCACGTCATCCAGCCAGACCCTGCCGGAGGTGGGTTCATATATGCCGATTCCTCTGACGCTCGCATGCAGTTGGTTCATCGGAAGCTGGATCGAGGCGATTGTGGCCGGAGCGATCATCGGAGCGGTAGTGAGACCCCGAACAGGTAACGGATGAAGAAGTCGGAGGCCCAACCAGACGGTCCAGCGAACGGGAGCCAGCCGATTCGCTCAGAGACAAATCGAACCTCACCGGCGGCTGGCTCCCGTCGCTGACCTTTGCGTTAGCGAAGAAAATGAAGAAGCTTTTTGATCTGATGTTCAGTCTGAAGGGGAGAATTTCCCGAAAGACATTTTGGATATATTACGCAACAGCAATTTTTGCGGCAACAATGCTAACCGCTCCCCAATCTCTCTTCGGCCACGAGCCCGAATCTCATCAGCCAATTAATCGGCCCAGTGCCCACGAGGAAATCCATGGACATGTCCATGCGGGTTGGGAGAGTAAGTATTTTTCAGAGGGAAGAGACTCACTGGACGGAGATTCGCTGTTTGCCAGCAGCCTTGAGATCGCATGGCAACACCTTACGGGAGGAATCTGGTATGGATCCTCTCCCGATCAGCGTTACGACGAATTGCAACTCACTTTGGCGCTAACCCAAACTATTGGAGACTTCGAGTTTTACGGAAGATACACACACCTACGCTTTCCATTTGACGATTCGCACGACAACGAGATTGGGGCTGGGATCGCATGGTCAGGTCTTCCGCTTGATGTCGAGTTAGCGGCAGACATATACAACTCATTCGACGCCGATGGATACTTTGCCGAGATTTCAGCTACAAGGGAGTTTTCGATCACGGATGAGCTTTCCATTAATCTGTCCGGCCTATTCGGGATAAACCAAGGTTATGTATGCGATGGGCACGATGGCGCCAACCATGCGGCATTGCGATTGGGAATAGGTTTAGCCCTTTCAGATTCTCTTTCCATCATGGCGCACGCTACATACAGTTGGGGCATAGGAAGAGATTTGACATTGCCCGGAGACGATCAATTGATCGACTTCGTTCACGTTGGTGTCGGGTTGCAATGGTCATTCTAACGTGAACGAAAACAGAATGCCAACAAACCGCACCATCCAACCGCTAGTAGGGCGTGGCGGCCCGCCGCGCCGTCTTGTCCGTGGAAGAGAAGATTTTCTAACCGCCAAGGCACAAAGCACGCCAAGGGAAGAGATTTTTTGGGTGGAAGAAGGTAGGGCGTGGCGGCCCGCCGCGCCGACTTGTCCGTGGAAGAGAAGAACGGAGCTCAGGCATTCCTGCCTGAGTCTTTTCACTTATATTCCTTGGCACAGCAGCGCAGATGGGTATGCTCAGCGGACAAACGATTTTCCCATGAAACTTGCCTCAACCCTGCTTCTCACCCTGGCATTTCTAACGCTGCCCGGATCGGCACAGGACCAGACTGTGCCCGTGCCTGAGCTGGAAACATTGAAGAAAGAATATGCTTCGCTGGTCAAGACCGCCGACGGGCCGCATCTGGCTGCGGTCGCCGAGTTGGACAAAAAGTATATCGCAAAATTGGAACAAGCACAACAGACGGCGCAACAAGCCGGCAAGCTGGATGAGGCACTGGCGCTTGATGAGGAGAAGAAAGCGGTATCATCCGGCAGTGGAGTGCCCGTTGAGGACGATGACAAAACACCTGACATGCTCAGGACAATGCACGCCATCTATCGTGCCGAGATCGCCAAGCTCGAAGTGGTGCGGGCCATGAATCACAAACCCTTGCGCGATGACTATGCCGCTGAACTCGACGCCCTGGTGGTGCGCCTCACAAAAGACGGGAAACTCAAGGAGGCGATGACCGTCAGGAAATTCCGTGAGAAACTGCCGACAGTGGCAGCAGACTCCGCCGCGGTTCCACCAAATTCGTCGGCGGGCCAGGTGATGTCAGTCAAGCTGCCCGGCAGGAAAGTGATGATGAAGTTCTGTTACTGCCCGCCCGGCAGCTTCAAGATGGGCAGCCCCCCCGATGAGAAGGATCGCCAAGGGAATGAGAACCAGGTGGAGGTGCAACTCAGCAAAGGGTTTTGGCTGGCGCAGACGGAATGCACTCAGGCGCAGTGGGTGACGGTCATGGGCGGCAACCCCAGCGAATTCAAGGGCGATGATTTGCCAGAGGACACAGCGAATTGGTATGATGTGCAGAAATTCATCACCAAGCTCAATAAGGCCAAGACCCTGCCCGCTGGCTTGAGGGCCGCCTTACCCACCGAGGCGCAGTGGGAGTATGCCTGCCGCGCCGGAACGAAGACTACCTACAGTTTTGGAGATACGCTCAATGCCAAGCAAGCGAACTTCGATAACACTCTTGGAAAGACGAGCACCGTCGCCAGTTATCCGGCGAACGCGTGGGGTCTGTATGACATGCACGGCAACGTGTGGGAATTGTGCGAGAATGGGTATCCTTCGACAAAAATCA
>JAPLUJ010000109.1 GCA_026397695.1 Verrucomicrobiota bacterium
GCCAGCCAGCGCGCGCGTCTCATGATGCCCGCACCATAACCACTGCAAACGACAATGCAAGCGCCAATCTTAATTATTATTCTGTCCCTCTGTGTAGATCAGCTGTGATTCAATGTCGGGGGCAATCGCCACTTGCCTATGAGCGAGCAAGCGGACAAACTCAACGGGAAGCAGGCGGCCCGATCCCGGCAACAGACTTATGCGGAGCATCATTTTACTATTCTTGAGCCTCGTTTGGATGGTGCCACTGGTGATCCTGGCGGCCGGTGCCGCGCCGGAATCACCGGTGGCGGCCTTGACCTCTGACGGGGCGGCGGTCTCGGAAGCGCGATTCAGCGGCGAGATCGTGTTCGCCGAACGGCATCCCGACCGCGACCCGAGCGGGCATTATTATGCAAACTTCGGCTATGCCTGCACCAATGAGAACGAATGGCTGCACGGTGCGGACGGCGGCCGTCTCGCCATCCTCAATGGCGCCACCGGCGAGGCGCGGACATTGTTAGAAGATCCGCTGGGTGCGGTGCGGGATCCGCAGGTCCATTACGCGGGTGAAAAGATCCTTTTTTCCTACCGCAAGGGTGGCACCCATCAATATAACCTCTACGAAATCAACGCGGACGCAAGCGGCCTGCGCCAGCTCACGTTTGGCGACTGGGACGATGTCGAGCCGACCTATCTGCCAGATGGCGGCATTGCCTTCTGTTCCAGCCGCTGCAAGCGTTATATCCCGTGTTGGTTTGCGCAGGTCGCCTGTGTCTTCCGCTGCAACTCCGATGGCGGCGGCATCCGTCAGCTCTCCTCCGGCGCTGCGAGTGAAAACACTCCCTGCGTTCTTCCCGATGGCCGCATTCTCTATACCCGCTGGGAATATGTGAACCGCGACGCCGTTTCCTTCCATCATTTGTGGACCATGAATCCCGATGGCACCGGTGCCATGACATGTTTCGGCAACATGCATCCGGGTGGGGTCTTCATAGACGCCCAACCTGTTCCGGGCGGCAATAAGATTGTCTATATAGATGCCGGTTACCACGGGGCCAACGAGCATGCCGGCACCCTCATGCTGTTGGACCTTGCCAACGGCCCCGATGATCGTTCCGCGGCCACAGCCATTGCCAAAGGCGGCATCCGCGATCCCTATCCGATTTCGGAAACCCATATCCTGGCGGCGCGCGGCAAGGAAATCATTTTGTTGGATGGCAAGGAGACGGCACGAGTTCTTTACACCTCAAGGATGATGGTCCACGAACCGCGCCTGCTGACACCGCGCCCGCGCCAAACCGTCATCCCGTCACGCGTCGATCTATCAAAAAACACCGGCACGCTGTTCCTCACCGATGTGACCCTTGGCCGCAACACCACCGGCATCAAACCCGGATCCATAAAAAAACTGTTAGTCATGGAGGATTTGCCAAAACCGGTGAACTACCACGGCGGCGGTACCACCCCGATCGCCCACGGCGGCACCTGGACACTCAAACGGATTCTCGGCACCGTCCCGGTCGAGGCCGACGGCTCGGCCTATTTCGAGGCCCCGGCCAATCGCAGCATCTACTTCGTCGCGCTCGATGAAAACGAATTATGTGTCAAGCAGATGCGTAGTTTCACCACGCTCCAACCGGGCGAGAATGCCAGTTGTATCGGCTGCCATGAGGATCGCACCCTGACCCCGCCCCAAGGCACCCCGCTGGCTGCCCGCCATGAACCCAGCCGGATCCAACCCATTGCCGGAGTCCCGGCGATCCTCGATTTCCCGCGTGACATCCAGCCGATCCTCGACCGCCATTGCGTCAGTTGCCATGACTCCGACAAGCGTGACGGCGGTCTTGACCTCAGCGGCGACCACGGCCCGACCTATTCGCTCGCCTACTACAACCTGCTCCTGCATCGCCAGATCAAGGATAATGCTGGACTCAACTGGAC
>JAPLUJ010000637.1 GCA_026397695.1 Verrucomicrobiota bacterium
CTTCAAATTTGAACCGCCAAGACGCCGGAGAGCGGAGAGGAAAGCAACGGGCGGGCCGCCCTGATGCCATCAGGCCGGTTGCCCGTAGTAGGCGCCGGGGCCGTGTTTGCGGAAGAAATCCTTGGCTAGCAGGTGGTCCGGTGCCGGTGGCGCGGACGGATCGCGCGCGAGTGTTTTGAGCGCCATGTCCGCGACGATTTCAAGGGCGAGTGCGGTCTCGACGGCCTTGGCGCCCGTGGGGCCCCAGATGAAGGGGCCGTGGTTCCTAACAAGGACGGCCGGAACCTCCAGTGGATTGAGACCGGCGAAACGCTCGACAATCACCGTTCCGGTTTCCCATTCGTAGGCACCGGCGACTTCCGCCGGGGTCATCGACCGGGTGACCGGCACCGGGCCGTTGAAATAATCGCAGTGGGTGGTGCCGAGACACGGCAGGTCGCGACCGGCCTGGGCAAAGGCGACCGCATTGCGCGAGTGGGTGTGGACCACCGCGCGGATGCCCGGGAAATTCAGATAGAGATGGCGGTGGGTGGGCGTGTCCGATGACGGCCGCAGGTCACCTTCGAGGATTTTGCCGTCATAATCGAGCACCACGATGTGCGAGCTACGGAGTTCCCCGTAGCTCACACCGCTGGGCTTGATGGCGAACACGCGCCGCTCGGGATCGGCCACGGAAACATTGCCGAACGTGAGGTCCACCAACCCGGTTTTGGGCAGGTCGAGGTTGGCCGTCAGGCATTCCTCCTTAAGGGCTTGATAGTCCATGCGCCTCAGCCTTGGATGCCTTGGGCGAGATGATAGTAGAGATCGGCCAGGCGGAGTTCGGTCTTGTAGCACCGGAGACGGGTGTCCTCATCAATCACGCTGAGTTCGATCTTCGCCATTTCCGCAAGATCTTCAAGATGCTCGGAAGTGAGTGCGTAGGAAAGCGCAGTGTGGTGGGCGCCACCGGCATAGATCCAAGCGGCGGTGGCCGTCTTGAGATCGGGCAGGGGTTTCCACAGCACGCGGGCGACCGGCAGCTTCGGCAACGGTTGTTGCGGGGCCACGCATTCGACTTCGTTGACGAGGAACCGATGGCGGCTTCCGAGGTCGATGATCGAGCCGTTGACGGCCTTGCCGGCGGCGCAATCAAACACCATGCGGCAGGGATCCTCCTTGCCGCCGATGCCGAGGGCATGGATTTCAATCTTCGGCACTTCGGAGGCTATGGATGGGCAGATTTCCAACATGTGCGCGCCGAGAATGAGCGGGTTGGCGGGATCCAGATGATAGGTGTAGTCCTCCATGAAGGTGGTGCCACCCTTGAGCCCATGAGCCATGACCTTCATGATCCTGACGAGCGCGGCGGTTTTCCAATCGCCTTCGCCCGAGAAACCATAACCGTCTTCCATCAAACGCTGCACGGCGAGACCGGGCAGTTGCTTCATGCCGTGGAGATCCTCAAAGGTCGTGGTGAATGCGGTGAAGCCGCCTTCTTCTAACAAAGCGCGCAAACCGATTTCGATGGCGGCGGAATCGCGCAACGACTGATGGCGCGCGGCACCTTTCCGCAACTCCGGCGCGACGCGGTAGTTCTTTTCGTAGAGCGCACACAGGGCGTCCACTTGCGCATCGGTGGCGGCGTTGACTTTCGCCACCAGATCACCGACGCCGAAGGTGTTCACTTCCCAACCGAAGCGGATTTGCGCGGAAACCTTGTCGCCTTCCGTCACGGAAACGTGGCGCATGTTGTCGCCGATACGGGCCAGCTTGAGCGTGCGTGAGGCGTACCAACCGCGGGCGGCGCGCGCCCATGCGGCAAGGCGCTCGTGGACTTCCTTGTCTTCCCAATGACCGACCACCGCTTTGCGCGGCAGACGCAGGCGGGCACCGATGTGACCGAACTCGCGGCCGCCGTGGGCGGTCTGGTTCAGGTTCATGAAATCCATGTCGATGCTCTCCCACGGAATGTCGCGGTTGAACTGGGTGTGCAGGTCCGCCAGCGGCTTGCGCAGGATTTGCAGGCCTTCGATCCACATTTTCGCCGGGGAGAACGTGTGCATCCAAGCAACGATGCCGACGCAGTTCGGGCAGGAGTTCGCATCAATGGCAAACTGGGTGATCTCCGCGGAGGACTTGAGCACGGGCTTGAACACCACCTTGTGCGGCAGACTGCCGGCGGCGTTGAATGAATCCACCAAAACCTTGGCGTGTTCATCCACTTTCTTGAGGGCTTCCGGCCCGTAGAGGTGCTGGGAACCGGTGACAAACCAGATTTCGAGATGGGCGAATTTGTTGATGTCTGACATAAGTTTGTGGGGTGGGGTGTTAGTGGGATTGTTGGGCTTTGAGAGCAAGGAGATCTTTCATGACGTGACCGAGGTCGGCGGATTTGGCAATACCGCCGAAGGAATCGTGCAGCTCGCGATAGAGAGTGTAAAGCTTCTGATAGATGGCCTGGTTTTCCGGGATCGGCTTGTAACTGATGTCCTTCAACCCGGTCATCGCGGCTTGCGCGGTCTTGAAATCCGCATGCGCGCCGGCGATCACGGCCGCGCCGATGGCGGATCCCAGCGCGCACGATTGCGCGGAGCGGGACAGCCTCATTTCACAACCGGTCACATCCGCGTAAATCTGCATGAGCAGCGGGTTCTTCTCGGCGATGCCACCCGAACACACGATGCGCTCGACAGGCACGCCGTATTCGCGGATGCGGTCAACGATGGCGCGGGCTCCATAGGCGGTGCCTTCCACCAAGGCCCGATAGATTTCGGCACGGCTGGTGTAGAGCGTCTGCCCTAACAGCAGGCCGGTGAGCAGTTGGTCCACGAGGATGGTGCGGTTGCCGTTGTTCCAATCCAGCGCCAGCAGGCCGGATTGGCCGGGCTTGAGAGCGGCGGCTTCGGTGGTCAGCGGACCATGCAGCGTGGCGTCCTCCAGCACGCCTTCGACAAACCATTTGAAAATGTCGCCCACCGCCGATTGGCCGGCTTCGACGCCGAAGTATCCGGGGAGAATCGCGCCTTTGACGATGCCGCAAATGCCGGGGATGTCGGCCACGGTTTTATCGGCGGAAACCACCGCGCAATCGCAGGTGGAAGTGCCGATGACCTTGACCAGCGTGCCTTCATCCACACCACATCCGATGGCACCGTAGTGCACATCCATTTCACCGATGGCGATCGGTATGCCCACCGGCAACCCGAGTTTTTCCGCCCATGCCGCACACAGATGGCCGGCGATGGCCGAGGCGTCGTGCGCCTTGTCATAGAGGCGGCCACGCAAGCCGGCCAGCGCGGGATCCAGGGCTGATAGAAACTCCTCATCCGGCAGCCCGCCCCAATCCTCGGCGTAAAGCGCCTTGTGGCCCGCCATGCAAACACCGCGCTGGATTTTCGCGGGATCGGTCACGCCGGCGAGCACGGCCGGCACGAAATCCGATAGTTCGACCCACGAATAGGCCGCGGCAAACACTTCCGGGTCCACCTTGAGGCAATGCCAGACTTTCGCCCAGAACCACTCCGACGAATAAGTGCCGCCGATTTTCGCCATGTATTGCGGGCGGAGTTTGCGCGCGGTGGCGGTGATGGCCGCCGCTTCGGGAATGCTGGTGTGGTCTTTCCACAACCAACACTGGGCGTTCGGGTTTTTCGCGAAGCGCGGGTCATTGGCTAACGGAATGTTCCGCGCGTCCACCGGAATCGGGCTGGACCCCGTGCCGTCCATGCCTATCCCTATCACTTGGTCCGCCGTAAACGCGGGCTCCGCCTTGCGCGCCGCCTCCAGCGCTAACAAAGTCGCCTGCTCCAGCGCGAACACATAGTCCGCCGGACATTGCCGCGCCAGATGGTGATCCGCCGGATTGAGCAGAATCCCCTGGTTTCCCGACGGGTAATCCACCACCGCCGTGCCGATTTCGCGGCCGTTTGTACAATCCACCACCAGCGCGCGCGCTGAGTTGGTCCCGTAATCCAATCCTATCGTGAAGGGCATGATGGGTGGTTCAGTAAAGAACCCGGCTCAATTCGGGAAGCGACAATTGATATGACAGTCATATTTAGGGCTGGACGCCCACCATTTCCCGGCTATCGGTGGTGCATGTCACAGCCCTCAATGGCCGATGTCGCCAAGGCGGTCGGTGTTTCCAAAAACACGGTAAGCCTCGCCTTGCAAGGCAGCCCGAAAGTCGCCGAGCCAACCCGCAAAGCGATTGTGGCAAAGGCGGATGCGATGGGCTACCGCCCGAAT
This sequence comes from Verrucomicrobiota bacterium, assembly GCA_026397695.1. Taxonomy (GTDB): domain Bacteria; phylum Verrucomicrobiota; class Verrucomicrobiia; order Verrucomicrobiales; family Akkermansiaceae; genus Luteolibacter. The sequence goes on from JAPLUJ010000637.1 coordinate 4,231, forward strand.
CCCACCGTGGCCCACCTCATGGCACAGTTGCGGCAAAACCGCGCACTCGGTTATCAAGGCACGCTGGCCATGATCAACGCCCACAAGGTGCGCGACGCGCTCACCCGCCACCCGACCCTGCCGGCCTACGTCCAGGGTGCCAACCAGCGTGCCCGGCAACTCGGCTATCAGTTGGATGAGTTCTGGCTGCACGAGCCGGACATGCCGGTGGCACGCTGGGCGGCGATCTTCCGCGCCCGCAATATCCGCGGCATCATCATCATCGGCATGATGGAACACAACCGGCTGCCCGCGCGACTGGCCCCGCTGTGGGATGAATTTCCCGCCGTGACAACCGGCGTGCGGACCCGCGAGCCCGCACTTTCCTTCGCCTGTAGCGACCAACATGCGCTCGCGCTGGAAGCCTTTGAAAAGGCGGTGGCGCTGGGATACCGCCGGCCCGCGCTGGTGTTGGATGGCGTGATCGACGAGTTGATCGAAGGGCGCTTCACCGCAGGATTCCTCACCGGCCAAAGCCGTTTGGTGCCGGTACACCAACGGACCCAGCCGTTCTATGAGGTCGCGGCAGCCCGCCTTGATCGCTCGCTGTTTTCCAAGTGGCTGGAAACGAACAACCCGGACGTGATCTTCACGCTCTATCACGAGGTGAAACGCTGGCTCCACGACCTCGGCCAGCGGGTGCCCCAGGACATCGGCCTCATCCAATACGAATGGCGGGCCGACCACGGCAAATGGGCGGGCATGGACCAACGCAACGATCTGGTAGGCAGGGCGGCGCTGGACATGCTCATTTCCATGGTCCACCACCACGAACGCGGCGTGCCCGATCACCCGCGCGCCACCATGATCGGTTGCCATTGGGTCGATGGCTCCACCGTGCAATGCCAGACCCCGGTCTCGGCCCGCGCCTCATAATGCTATTGTTGAGAACCATTGTTGAGGGTTGCTTTTTTGAAAAAAACCCCTTAATTCCGCGCGTCCCAATCTTCCCGCCATGATGACCTTCCGCATCCACGCCCGCTGCTTGGCCACCATGTTCGTTGCCCTGCTGCTCGCGAATTGCGCCCACCAGAAACCGGTCGCGCCTATCAGCAAGGACGGCAAAGCCATCAATCCCCACCCGGTCGGCACTTACGATTATTTCAAAGCGGAACCCTCCTATCCGAAAACCTACAACGTCTGGACCAACCGGGTATCAAAAGCCGCCCCACCCCCACCGGCACCTTCTACATCCTCGAAAAAGTCGTCGATAAACGCTCTAACCGTTACGGCATCTATTACGACGCCTCAGGCAATGTCACCAACAGCAACGCCGACGTCATCCTTGATCCGCTGCCCGAGGGAGGCCGCTTCGAGGGCGCCAAAATGCATAATTGGATGCGCCTGACCCAGGACGGCGTCGGCCACCATATCGGCCCCGTCCGCCGCTACCCGGCATCCCACGCCTGCGTCCGCGGCCCCGCCAAAACCATCCCCATCGTCTATGAAAAAGTCAAGGAGGGCACCTGCGTCATCATCGAGTGAGCCAAACGCTCCTCAGTTGGTCACGCGCATGGGCATGAGCACGTAGAGGAAGGTGCCTTCGATGCGCAGCACGCCGGGGCTCATTTCATCGATCAGGTCGAGATAGACATCGCTGGTATCCAGATTGCGCAACGGGGCCTGGATGAACTCGGGGTTGAAGGCGATTTGCATCGGCGGCCCCTGATAGATCACGTCCATCAATTCCTGCGCCTCGCCGACGTCGGGTGAGTTGGCGGTGACTTCGATGCGGTTTTCGCTGAAGACGAACTTCACCGAGTTGGATTTTTCCGAGGACAGGAGGGAGACGCGGCGCACCGTGTCTAACAACGCTTCGCGGGGGATGACCACCCGTTCGTTGCCGTCGCCCGGGATGACCTGGCGGTAGTTCGGATAGTTGCCCTCGATGAGTTTGCTGCACAGCAGGTTGTCGCCGACGGTGAAGGAGATCTGGCTGTCGCTGAGTTTGACGATCACATCGCCGGTATCACCTAGCAGGCGCTGGAGTTCCTGCACGGCCTTGGTGGGGATGATGACGTCGGTTTCATGGGAAGCGGGGAATTCGAGGTCCGCATCGACCATGGCGAGGCGGCGGCCATCGGTGGCGACGAGGGTCAATTTGCCGTCGCGGAAAGATGTGAAGATGCCGTTGAGCACATAGCGGGTTTCATCGGTGGAAATGGCGTAGGAGGTTTTCTTCAAGCCGTCGCGCAGGACGATCTGGGGGATTTTGAACTCCTTGGCACCGGCGAAATCCGGCAGCGGTGGAAACTCGGCTTCACCCAGTCCGATGATTTTGAAGAACGACGGGCCGCTGCGGATGGAAGCGTGGTTTTTCGCATCCACGGCAACCTCGACTTCGTTGGAGGGCAGTTCGCGCACGATGCTCACCAGACGTTTGGCGGGCAACGTGGTGGCACCCTCTTTCTCGATCTGGGCTTCGACAGAACCTGTCATGCCCACGTCAAGGTCGGTGGTGGTGAACTGCAGGCGGCCATCCTTGGCCACTAACAGCACGTTGGAAAGGATCGGCAGGGTGGTACGTGTACTCACCACGTGCTGAACCTTTTGCAAGCCGTCGAGAAATGCTTCCTTGGAGATGCGGAACTTCATGGATGGAAACCGGGGTGGTTGACAAACGGCAGTTTCCGCATTCCTCGCTGCTTGGCAAGCCTTCTGTGAATTTCTGTGAAGAATCCCGCAAATCCCTCACAATCAACGGCGCAGTTGCGCCTCGATGCGGGCGACGGTTTCCTTCAGCCCGATCTCCTGGTCAATTTTTTCCCGCACTTTCTTGCACGCATGAATGACGGTGCCGTGATCGCGCCCGCCAAACGCCTCGCCGATCTCCATCAGCGAGCCCTTGGTCAATGACCGGCTCAAATACATGGCGATCTGCCGCGGAAACGCGATGTTGGCGGGCCGTCGCCGGCTCGTCATGTCCGCTAGGCGGACGTCGAAATGTTCGGCCACGGTTTTCTGAATCGCGTCGATACTCACTTGGCGGCTGGCCTCCTCGCGGATGAGATCACGCAGCAGGTGTTCCACTCTATCCACGGTAACGCTCTCGCCGGCGAGCGAGGCATAGGTGGCCACGCGCATCAGCGCCCCTTCGAGCCGCCGCACGTTGGTGCGGATTTTTTCGGCAAGGAATAGCAGGATCGACTCATCCACCCGGACTTTCCAATCGAGCGATTTTTTCCGCAGGATGGCCAGCCGCGTTTCCATCTGTGGCGCTTGCGTTTCCACCGTCAACCCGCATTCGAAACGGGAAACCAGCCGCGGTTCGAGATTCTTGATCTCGCACGCCGGGCGATCACATGTTAGAACCACCTGGTTGCGACCGTCGAGCAGGGTGTTGAAGGTGTGGAAAAATTCCTCCTGGGAGCGTTCCTTGCCGGCGATGAACTGGACATCGTCAATCAACAGCACGTCCGAACTGCGGTAGCGGCGGCGGAATTTCTCGAGATCGCCGCGGCGCACCGCGTCGATGAACTCGTTGGTGAACTGCTCGCATGTTAGATAGACGACGCGCGCTGCCGGTTGGCGGCGGAGGATTTCCTGGCCGATCGCGTGCATCAAGTGGGTCTTCCCAAGACCGGGTCCACCGTAAATGAACAGCGGATTGTAACCGATGCCGGTTTTCTTCGCCACCGCCTCGCAGGCGGCGTGGGCGAATTGGCTGTTAGAACCCACCACGAAACTCGCGAACGTATGGGCCGGGTTGAGTCCCGCGCTCTTGATGCGCCGCTCCAATGCCTCGCCTTCGAGGGTGGCGGCCTTGGTGGGGAGTGGCCGCGCCATGCCGTGATGCGTGTGGCCGTTCAGCGCGTCGTGCGGCGTGTCCTGCGTTGGTGCGACCACCAGACGCACCTCGCGCACCTCGTCGAAAATCCGGTTCACGGCCATCGTCAGTTCGGGCAGGTAGTTGGTTTCTATCCACACCTGATGGATCTCCCCGGGAACGTGGATGGTGCCGACTCCATCATCCGCGCCCACCCACCCGGCGCAGCGGAACCAACGCTGGAAGGCGTCATCCCCGACGGCCCCGCGCAAGGTCTCACACACCTCCGTCCACCCCCTGCTTGCCACAGGGACTGCCGTCGTTTCATCCATCATCTCGCACGTCGCCAAGGCCACCGGTTCCATTGTTAGTCAATCTGTTTTGGAAAGTTGATTCGGCATCCCATCCCACTCGCACAAGTGGCGCAACGTGATGCGGATCGACTCTGTAACAACACCGCTGGCGGGAAAATTTTTTTTGGAGTCGATCCAAGAGTCACCGGGGAGGCTTCCTATTCCACAAGGGTTCCACGGGCTGTTTTTTTATATTCTTGACCTACGGTTTGTTTCGTTTTTCCGAAATATGATGACCATCCGCTAGAGCCTGATCGACGCAGGCGATTGAAAAGCAAGCACTCATATGGTGACAAATGTGTCACTCGTTGCTTGACGCCGCAAGCTCGTCCGCGCGGGTGGTCTTGAAACAAGGAATGCCGCGCGGAAACGCTTGGGGATGGGTGAGGCATGGCATGCTCAATGGTTGCATTCCGGCGGCGTGGCCGGCGTTTTGAAACACAAGGCGATGGCGACGGTGACCAGCGTGCCGGCGAGAATCCGCCACGGGAATTCGATCACCGGCAACCACGCGGGATTATCGTAAAGCACGTTGCCCGCTATCATCATCCACAAATCGTTGGGAAGGTTGCTCAGGATGGCCACGACAATGACGCCGGCGATCATGGCGAGCGGGTTGCCGGTCTCGTTGCCGCGGGTGCGGGTGAACAGCGCCACCATGAAGACCCCTAACAAAGATCCATAGGTATAACCGAAGCTGCCCAGGATGATGCCGATGATGCTGAGTTCCGGATGGTGCGCCTTGACCAACGCGGTGGCCAACCCGACGCCAATCAGCACAAGGGTGAAGCCCACGGTGGCGAGCTTGATGATGCGAACCCGTGCGCGGTCGTCGGCCGGCGTGCTAAACCAACGGAAATGGAAATCCCGGCAATAACTGGTAGCCAGCGAGTTCATCGCCGTGCCCAGCGATCCCATCGTGGTCGCCAAGACCCCGGCCACCACCAAGCCGCGCAGCCCGCCGGGCATCACATCCACCACAAAATACGGGAAAATCCGCGTGTGGTCCGGCTGGCCGGCCGCCAGCGGGAGCGCCGGGTCGTTAACCACGTGGCCGTAATAAACCGAGAGCAGGATGCCGATGGTTAGAACGGCGAAGGTCACGGGGATGTCCGCCAGACCTGATAGAATCGTGGCCACCGCGCTTTGGCGTTTGTTTTTGGCGGTGAGCATGCGCTGCACCATGTCCTGGTCGGTACCGTGGGTGGCGAGCGTCACGAACAACGAACCGAAGAGCGCCGCCCAGACGGTGTATTCGGTTTCCAACACGCTCTTGATTTTCCCCCACACGGTGTCCGCCGGCACGTCCCCCTGCCACTGCCAGAGCGCGAGATCGTGCGGGCCTCGAAGATGTGATTTCGCCTCCTCCCAACCGCCGGGGATGTGGCCTAACAAATACCACACCGAGAACCCCAGCGCGCCGAAGAGCACGGCGATCTGCAGCACATCCGTCCAGATCACCGCCTTGATGCCGCCCACGGCGGTGTAGGCGGCGGTGAGCAGGCTGATGATCACGAGAGCGGCACCGGTGAACCAGAATTGCTGCCAGTTGCCGAGCGGTCTATCAGGGTTGATCTTGTTCCAGATGACCACCAGCAGCAGGGTGGGCACCCACAGCCGCGAACCGCTGGCCAGTGAGCGTGTCAGCAGGAACACCACGCTGGCGATGCGCCGGGTGCGGGGCCCGAAACGCATTTCAAGGAATTCATAGATGCTCACCACATTGTGTTTGTAATACGCCGGAATGAACACCGCGCTCACCACCAGGCGGGCTAACAGATAGCCGACCATCAACTGCGCGTACGTGTAGTTGCGCAACCGGAACCCCTCGCCCGGAGTGCCGAAAAACGTGCCCGCGCTGATTTCTGACGCGAGGATCGAGGCCAGCACCGCCCACCAGGGAATCGAGCGCCCGCCCAATGCGAAGTCCGCGACATTGGCGTTGCGCCGGCTGAAATGCACGCCGATGCCCAGGATGATCGTGAAATACATCCCGATAATGAGCAGATCCAGAGCAATGGCTGGCATGCCCGACACGCTAAAGTCCCAGGCCCGCGAGCCAAGCCCGGAATTCACGGCGGACCGGGTTCAATCTGCGCCACTATGATTGTGACCCCGGCCGGCATGCGCGTCAGCTTAAGTCTTGTTCACTTAAGTCTTGTTCTCGTTCCAAGGATTCCAGTGTGCATCGAGGAATCAAGATTGGCCTCATGCTCCACGTGCCCGGGACACCCTGATGTCCGAGCGGACACGGAATTGTCGCGATGACATGCCGAGGCTATTGGCGGGAGCATTCATTCATGCTTGGCATAGTGCACGGACAAGGCAGATGGGCCACCCGCCGCTGTCACCCTTGGAGCACGCGCAGGGCGCCGCGGACCAGCACCTCCACTGGCGCGGCCATGTCCGATTCCAGCACCTTGCGCAACGCTTTGCGGGCATCCACTTGTTTGTAGCCGAGGGCGATGAGTGCCAGTTCGGCATCGGCGGCTGAGGCGCTCACCGCGCCGGCGGCGGCGTCCTGCCAGGTATCGGTTACGCCGACCTTGTCCTTGAGTTCGAGGATGATGCGCTCGGCGGTTTTTTTGCCCAGTCCCTTGATGCGGATGAGTTCCGCGGTGTTGCCCGCCACCACGCAGCTCTTGAAGCGAGCCACCGGCATGCCGCTGAGTACGGCCATCGCGACGGACGGGCCGATGCCGCTCACGCGCTCGATGAGCATCAGGAACACATCGCGCTCCTCCTCGGTAGCAAAGCCAAACAACTTCTGCCCCGGTTGGTTGGCGGTGCCGAAATGCAGGTGGGTGCGCAAATCCACGTCCATGCCCTCGGCGGCATGCAATCGATCAAACGTGGAAAGCGGCACGATCACCTCGTAGCCGACCCCCTGCACATCCACCACCAGGCGGTTTGGATAGGCCTCGATCACCTTGCCCCGCAGTCTCGCAATCATCGTGCCGCAAGCATGGCCGCCGCGCATGCCGCGTCAATCCCGATCACCGCCCACTGCATGCAAGCATGATAATTGCGCTTGCACGGACAGCGTTCCATCATAGCTTTCGCGGCGTGACACTCGTCGCTCGATTGCTGGCTTTAGGGTTGGCGGCCATCTGGCTGCCGCTCACCATGCATTGCCAATTGGCAGGCCTGAAACGTTGCAATGAGCCATCTGGCATCTGCAAAAATCATTGTGGTTGCAACGGTGGCGACGATCACCAGTCGGATGTTTGCACCATCATCGAGACTGGTAAGTATCTCTGGGAAAAGACCACGTTGTCGATACCGGCGGCGTCATTCGAGGGGATTGCATTGCTTGAAGCCATGGATGGCCGACGCTGGTTGACGCCCGCGGGATCCCTCAATGAATCCACCGGCGCCCCGCCGGGTTGGGGCCGGATCTGGCAATTTGTTTGGCGCGCGGCTCATGCGCCGCGCGCGCCATCAGTCGTTTGCTGATAGGTTTCAGTCAGGCAATTGACGCCTGACGAGGATTGGACGCCCACGCAGGCTCCAACCGATTCGTGGACCATGGTCCCATGGTCCTAATCCCAATAAAATCACACCCGCAATTTCATGCAGCAGAAACCATTGTCAAAACATCTATTCTACCTTGGGCTGGTGGCGTCAGTGACGTTGCCGCTGGCTGCCGCACGACCGCCGCGCAATGCCAATGAGCCGCGATCCGCTGCGAGCCGCGAAGCAGGGGATGGCGCTCTTTCGTTAGACAGGGCGCTGCGCCTGGCGTTGGCGAATAATCCGAACCTGCAGGCGAGCGCAGCACGCAAGGAGGCTGCCAACGGGCGGGCGGTGCAGGCCCGTGCATGGCCAAATCCGGAACTTGAAATTTCCTCCCAAGACATGCCGCCAAGCCGCGGGGGATTTTCCAAGGCGAAAAACATGGCCGGCATCTCCCAAGTCGTGCCCTACCCCGGGAAAAAGCAGGCCGATATCGAAATCGGCACGGCCGACGCGGCGGCAGGCACGGCAAGCTGGCGGCTGAACCGCACGGAATTGGTGCGGGAAGTAAAAATCGCCTTCTATCAGATACAAACCGCCGAACGCACGGCAACCGTGGTCGATGACTTGGTGAGGGTCGCGCAAGCCGCGTCCACAGCGGCCGGCAAACGCAACGCCGCCGGCGAAATCACCCTGCAGGAACAACTCCGCGCAGAAATCCAACTCGAACAAACACAAACGGAAAAAGTTGATGCCGTGCGCGAAGCCACCGTCGCCCGGCAGGAGTTGGCGATGTTGATAGGGCGCCCGGACCTGCGCGACGCGCGCTTGACCGGAGCGCCCGATGAGGCGGGCGATCCCGTGCGGTTAGGTCGGGCACCATCAGCGTGGCTGGCCGGACATCCGGCGATGGTCGCGGCCCGCGCGCGCCGTGACCAGGCGGTGGCGACGTTGCGGCGTGCCGGTTTGGAACCACGGCCCGACGTGAAGGTGGGACTGGCGGGTGGCCGGGACGAGTCGGCCGAGGAAAACCTGATGGAGTTGCGTTTCACTATTCCGCTGCCATTGTTTGATCGCAACAAGGGCAAGCAGCAGGAAGCGCAGGCCGGAGTGCGCGAGGCCGAAGCCGGAATCATGGCCACCGAACAACGCTTGATCGCCAGCTGGCGTGCGGCAACCGCTCGTTACCAAGCGGCAGTCAAACAGGTGACGGCCCACCGTGAACGAATCCTGCCCAAGAGCGAGGCGGCCTTGCATCTGGTGCAAACCGGATTCGAAGAGGGAAAATTCGGCTTCATCGATTTGTTGGATATCCAACGGACCACTGCCGAGGCAAGAATGGCCTATCAGAAAAAGCTGTTCGAATTGAATGCCGCGCGGGCTGACCTGGAAGCCATGACGGAACCGGTGCCCGCCAGCTCACCATAATAACATAACATCACATAACTCGCGAAACGATGAGAGCTAACAGACCTATGAGTGTGAACACAAAATCCACCGGCTTCCGGATCACGTCGTGGATCCGACCGCGCCGATTTGCTACCATCATCCAATGCCTGGCGGCGGCGGGCATGGTGTTGCTGGTGGCCTGCAAGCCGCCGGCGGGCGGAGCTGACAGCCATGCCGGGCACGGCCATGGCGGCGAGGGCGGGGCGGGCGCACATGTCCAGGGCGGGATCTGCCAGGAGCACAACGTTCCGGAAGGCGACTGCGGTATTTGCAATCCCGACAAGATCGCCGGCCTCGAACCGGGCCAATCGTTGCAACTGCGGCTCGCGTCCGGCAAGTCGGCCGGTGTGGCCCGCGTCATGACGGCCAAGGCCGGAGAGGGCTTGATGGCCGACGGCATCGAATGTTACGCGGAATTCGGCTTCGACCTCAACAAGTTCGCCCAAATCGCCGCACCCGTCGGCGGCGTGCTCCAGGAGGTCCTCGCCGATTCCGGCAGCAAGGTCGCGGATGGCCAGACGGTCGCACGGATTTGGTCGGCGCAAATCGCCGAATCCGTGGCCAAGGCAGTGCTCACCCACCAGACCTTGGAGCGGGAACAAAAACTCCGCGCCCAACAGGTCACGTCCGAAAAGAATTTGCAGGAAGCGGAAGCGTCCCATCGTGCGGCCTGCCAGGGATTGCGCACGTTCGGCTTCACCGAAGAACGCATCGATGAACTCAGCCGGAAGCCCGAAGAAGCTGTTTTGTTAGATGCGCGTGCTCCCTTCACCGGTGAAATCACCGGTCGCAAGGCGGTGCGCGGTGCCTTGGTGGAGGCGGGCGCGCCCTTGTTCACGATTGCCGACCGCACGGTCATGTGGGCCGATCTGGCGGTGCCAGAGACCGCGCTGTCGCGATTGAAAGAGGGGCAGGAAGTTG
>JAPLUJ010000301.1 GCA_026397695.1 Verrucomicrobiota bacterium
GCGACTATCAGAAGTTTTTCATCGATGCCCAGGGCCGGCGGATGTGCCACATCATGGACGCGCGCACCGGCATGCCGGTGCAGCATGCGCTCTCCGCAGTCACCGTGATCGCCCCCGACAGCATGACGGCCGCCGGATTGGCAACAACCTTGTTTGTGTTAGGGCCGGAGGCAGGCATGAAGGTCATCGATGCGCGTACCGATGCGGCGGCCTTGTTCATCGTGCGCGAAAAGGACGGCCGGTTCCGCCAGCGCGCCAGCGCGAAGTTCGAGGCACTCACCGGCTACAAGCCGTGAGTCGGTAGCCCGAGGCACTTTTCCAGCACTTTTCCGGCTTGCCTCCCTGGCGGATGTGGACTAACTTGGCCCCGGAATGAAAACCATCAACATCCACGAGGCCAAGACGCACATGTCATCCCTGCTTGCCAAGGTGGAGCGGGATGGCGAGTCGTTCCTGATTTGCCGCTATGGAAAACCGGTCGGCGAACTGCGCCCGGCACCGACGCACGCAGGGCGGGACCCGTTGGCCATCCATCCCGAATTGGCCGGAAAAATCCGCTATGATCCCACCGAACCCGCCGACGAAAACGAATGGCCTGAGGATAGCCGATGATTCTGTTAGACACTTGTGCCCTGCTATGGCTCGCGCTCGATCAGACAGGTTTGAGTTTACGTGCGAAGTCGTGCCTGCGTGAACGAGTCGGGAACCTCCATGTATCGGCAGTCAGCGCATTTGAGATCGGTCAGAAGGCCGCTGCGGGAAAATTGGTATTGAAGCTGAAACCTGCAGTTTGGTTCCCTCGCGCTTGCGAACTCCACGGCATTCAGGTGCTTCCTCTCACTGCGGAAGCCGCCCTCACCGCGGCTGCACTGCCCCCACTCCACAAGGATCCATTCGACCGGTTGCTCATTGCCACAGCGATCACCCATGGCTTTTTGATCCTCACGCCCGACGAGAAGATCCGCCGCTATCCCAAACTCAAAACCCTGTGGTGACCCTGAGCCGTGGATGTTAAATTTGAGAAGCCTCGAAGCGGGCCGGCCATGGCAAGGCTCAGACATCCTGAACTGGAAGGAAACGGCATGAGACCTTGTGCATGAGAGGCGACGGGCATTTTGCCCGGAGCCAAATGGTCTCAGATGATTTCCCGGACAAGTGCCGGGACCCGCGTGTTCAGGATGTCTGGGGCTTGTCAAGTGGCGGGATTGGGTCATGCTCCGCCCGTATGATTTCTCTTGGCCAATTGGAGCGCCGCTGGGGCGGATTGTCGTTCCCGGGATTACTGCGTTACTACGCGATGTTGCACGCGCTGGTGTATGTGTTGCAACTGGTGCGGCCGGACATCAGTGAGTTGTTGGAGTTCGACCGGGCGAAGATCCTGGCGGGGGAAGTGTGGCGGATGGTGACCTTTTTATTCGCGTCTTCCGGGTCGGTCGGTCCGGGGGTTATGGGCATGCTGGCGATGGTGTTTCTGGTCATGATCGCCTTCATGATGAGCACCGCCTTGGAAGACGCATGGGGGGTTTTCAAAGCAACGCTGTTTTATGCGTGCGGAATTCTCGGCCTGATGGTGGGCAATTTCCTGGTGCCCGGGGTGATGCCCGGCTCCGGGTTTTTGTTATATGGCGCGGCGTTTTTCGCCTTTGCGACCTTGTTTCC
>JAPLUJ010000665.1 GCA_026397695.1 Verrucomicrobiota bacterium
CGCTTGGTTGAGAACGCAGATGGCGTGTTTCTTGTCCCCGAGATCGAGGCCAATGGTGATGGATGGAATTTTGTTTTTCATGACGGCAGCGAGTGTATCACGGCGCGCAAGCACCGCTGCTGCCTTCTCATCTAATCTTGTCAGTTATGTATTGGGGGTTGGTCTAGCAGTTCCGGAACGTCCTGACTTCGTCCAGCATCGCGCGGTAGTTCTCGGGGTTCACGCCGCGATGGATTGTGTTGCTGGAGGAAACGATCAGCCCGCCCGGTCCGCCGTCGGTGATGCAGCGGCGCACTTCGTCGCGCACTTCGTCGGGTGTGCCGGTACACAAGGTGTCCACGCAATCGATGTTGCCCTTGAGTGCGATGCGCGTGCCATAGGTGGCCTTCATGTGGGCCATGGTAAGTCCGGCCCCCGGATCGATCGGATCGAGGCAGTCGATGCCGGCCTCGATCCAATCATCTAACAAAGGCAGGATGTTGCCGTCGCAGTGCTTGATTGTTAGACAACCCAATGCCTTGAACCCTTGCATCGCACGGCGGAACGACGGCAAAATCCGCTCCCGGTAGGTGTCGGGATGAAAGAGGGTTCTTTTCGCCATGGCGACATCGTCGGTGGTGGCGATGATCCGGATGCCGAAGGTGCGCACCGCATGTTCGGCCAGCGCGAGATTGTAGCTGACGATCCGGTCCAGAAACTCGTCGCAGGCATCGGGCTCGGCCAACGGGGCCATCAGCGCCTCTTCGTACCCTAGCAGGTCACGCAGATCGGAAAATCCGTCGCGCAGGTTGAGCACCACTGCCCGCGAATCGCCGAAACGCTCGACGGCGCGGCGCAACGTGGCGAAGCGGTGATCCGCGCGCGGGTCCGGGAAAGTGTATTTCTGATGGCGCGTGAGGTCCGCCACCGGATGCGCGGTTACGGCGGGCATGGCGTCTCCGGTCAATTGGCGGCGGGCACCCCATTCGTCCTCGAAGATTTCAGGGTCGATGAAATGCTTGGAGTAATCTGGCCGGATGTTTATGCCGTCCAGATCCAGGCGTTCCACCACCTCCAACAGATTGTCGGAACCGGTCAGCGTTTTCGCGACGGTCTCGTCGATAAACCATTCAAATGTTGGGATCCGGTCGGGGATTTCCCGCCGGATTGCGGCGCATATACGTTCGGTTCCGTTCATAGCTGGGGCCTTGGGAGCGTTTGGATCAATGAACCGGCATCGTGTGAAAAGGCGCTATCAGGAACCGCCTGCCGATCGATGCCGGGCACGCTCCACTGCAATGAGTTTTCCGGCCCGCGCTGTCCTTGTCAACCTCATAAAAAGCACCTCATTATAGCAACATCAGTTGTGACGCCAGCTTTTTCCTTACGTTGATGGACGCTTCATGGGCTGCTCCAGAATCTCCACCTCGTAACCGTCAGGGTCGGTGACAAAGGCCATCTTGCGCTCTCCAGTGGCAAACTTTTCGCGCCAGGCGGACGGCCAGATTTCAATGCCCGCTTGTTCGACTTTGTCGCAATAGGCGATGATGTCCGGCACGCCGAGGGCGGTGTGCATCAGGTCATCAGGGCAGCTTGCGGTGTATTCAGGCGAGTGGCACAGTTCGAGAAAGACGTCATTGCCGGGCAGACCGAGGAAGGCGAGACGGTTGCCCTGCGGCGAATCCTTGAATTCGCGCAGGGTGTAACCCAATGCTTGATAGAATGAGACGGATTGGTCGAGGTCGCGGACCCGGATGCGGGTGTGGAGAAAGCGGATCATGGGGCATGAATGTAGCGCACTTTCAGCGCTTGCCAATGGGCAATGTATCGGTGTTGCAGTATCTCAGTGTTACGATGGGAGGCGGCAAAGAAATCCTGCCGCCCGTTCATATGCCCTTCCGACAATTTCACCCGATCCCCTTCTGCAAGTCCCTGGCACTCCACAGTGTGCCCGCTGCGGCCGCGCCACTGCCGCGCCATTTGCGCGCGCCGTCCTTGCGCTTGCCGCCAAACCGATCCCTACACAATCGAAACACCTCATCCACAAACCCCCGGCTCCCGATCACCGCCCCGTCCGTGAAATATCTAACACGGCAACGCAACATCCTGCCCAGCGCCACATCCCGGTTCCGCTCCAGCATCTCCAACTCGGCAGCCACCACGGCTTTCTTCATCCCCTTGCGCACCACCTTCACCTCAAGCTCGCCACTCTCGTTGACCATTTCCTTGAGCTTTTCCACCCCCTCTTCTAACAATATCA
>JAPLUJ010000344.1:0-5955 GCA_026397695.1 Verrucomicrobiota bacterium
ACCCCCGTCTAACATGAAAACGCACAGCCTCTCCGCCGTCATACTGACGTTACTTGCTACTCTATCACTGTGCGCGGCCGCGGCGGCGGATCCTCCGGAATCCAAATGGGATACCCAAAAAACGCTGGAGGAACTCAGGTCAAATGACCCCGCAAAATCAAATGTCGTGAAAAATTTCCCCGCTGGCTTTCCTGAGGCGCTTGTTAGCAGGGGCCAGCCGATTGTATATAACAAACAAAACAGCGGGAATTTCGAGTTCATTGGAATGCCGGTGGGTGGCATCGGCGCCGGACAGCTATACCTCGGCGGCGACGGCAACCTCTGGTGGTGGGATATCTTCAACACAAGCTCCGCCAGCCGGGCCACCGGCGAAGCCGCCTATAAACATCCCGTCGGACGCAGTGTGGACGGAGTGTATCACAAAATTGATCAGGGGTTCATGATCCGCACCCAACAAGGTGGCCAGGTGGTCACTAAAATACTCAACCGTGATGGGATCGAACACATTGAATTCCTCGGTCAATACCCCATCGGCGAGGTGACATACCGCGATCCGGCGCTTCCGGTGGAGGTCAAGCTGGAAGCCTTCTCGCCGTTCATCCCGCTGGATCTTCAGAGCTCAATGTTGCCCGCCACGATTTTGCGATTCAAGGTGCACAACATTTCGGCAAGCCCGGTAGAGGTGCAACTGGTTGGCTGGCTGGAAAACGCGGTTCTGATAGAGTCGCGGCGCAAGGGTGCGGAAGGCGTATTGATCAACCGTATGGTCAGCGAAAAGGGCGGACTCCTGCGCTTGGAATCCCTGGCATCCGAACGGAACACCCAGGCACCGCGTGCGGATTCCGGCACGATGGCACTCACCCTCCTGCCGGGATCGGGCACAAACCGCGGCCTGACACAACGCGGTGCCGGTGAGGACCACAAGGAGGTCCGCGTTGAGATCACCGCAACGGCCGCCTTGACGGGGGAACTGACGCGGAGCCTGTCGTTAGCGCCCGGCAAATCGGAGGAGGCGGTGTTCGTGCTGACTTGGCATTTCCCCAACACCCGCGTGCCGCACTTCACCAAACACGAGTACGCCGCCAAATTCACAGATGCCTTTGCGGTCTCGGATCTGGTGGCGGAGAAGATCGATGCCCTCACCCAACAAACCCGGATGTGGCGCGACAATTGGTATAACTCTACTTTGCCCTACTGGTTCCTGGATAGAACCTTCCTGAACACCTCGATTCTGGCCAGCAGCACCGTCGCGCTTAACGAAGACGGCCGCTTCCACGGCTGGGAGGGATACCTCCAGGGACATGGAACCTGCACCCATGTGTGGGGTTATGTGCTCGCAATGGGCCGGCTATTCCCGGAGTTGGAGATGCGCTTGCGCGAAAAAACGGATTTCGTGCCTGTAGCGCAAGGCGGCGCAATGCTCGATAACGGCACAATCCATTTCCGGGCATGGAGCAATGGCTTGGCCGTCGATGGCCAGGCGGGTATCATTTTGCGCTCTTACCTGGTGCATCAGCAGTCGCCCGATGACGCATTCCTGCGGCGCAACTACGCCCATATCAAAATGGCTATGACGGGGCTAACCGAAGCCCGTGACATGGATCATGACGGCATTCTAACAGGCCCCCAGCACAACACGCTGGATGCCGACTGGTATGGCGCGGTCACCTGGCTGAGCCTGCATTACCAGGCCGCGCTGCGGGCGATGGCGGCAATG
Source organism: Verrucomicrobiota bacterium (assembly GCA_026397695.1). Taxonomy (GTDB): domain Bacteria; phylum Verrucomicrobiota; class Verrucomicrobiia; order Verrucomicrobiales; family Akkermansiaceae; genus Luteolibacter. Next base: position 1,718 of record JAPLUJ010000344.1, read on the forward strand.
GCTACGGAGATGAGCGATGCGGAATATGCCACGTTCTGTCACAGCACCGCCGACCAAGGCCGCGCCTATATTGAAAAGAACCTTTTCAACGGCGAGTATTTCTTCCACCAGGGGGATCCGGATCATCCCGCATCCCCTGGTGTTTACACCGGCTGCGAATACAGCCAGTTGCTCGGCCAGAGCTGGGCCTATCAAGTCGGACTCGGCAGGATCATTGACCCGGTCAAAACCAAAACCGCGCTTGAGTCGCTGTGGAAATATAACTTCACAACGGATGTGGGTCCCTTCCGCGAGGTCCATAAAGGGGGTCGCTGGTATGCCATGCCGGGCGAGGCGGGATTGATCGCCTGTACCTGGCCGCGGGGGGGCTCGGAGGTTCTAACCAAGGGCAACCCGCGCTTTGCCGCTTACAATAACGAATGCCAGAACGGCTACGAGTATGCGCTATCGTCACTGATGATGTGGCACGGCATGCCCTATCACTCGTTGGCCCATGTATGGTATATGCACAATGACCGCTATCAGGGATCTAAGCGCAATCCATGGTGCGAGGTCGAGTGGGGCATGCACTACGCGCGTTCGATGGCCAGTTATGGGCATTTTACCGCAGTGTGCGGCTTTGAATACCACGGACCCAAGGGCCATATGGCCTTTGCTCCCAGGATTACCCCGGGGGATTTCAAGGCACCATTTGTCGCGGCCGAAGGCTGGGGAAGCTTCAGCCAGAAAATCGCGGGCCTGCAAATGACCGCGGAAATCTCCCTCATGTCAGGCCGCCTGCGGCTGCAAACGCTCGGCTTGGATATCCCGCATGGGCAGACCCTGAAGCACGCCCAAGTGCAACTGGGAGGCAGGCAGATCAAAGTCGGTCACAAGCAGATGGGAGCCCGCATCATCCTCGAACTTGAGCAAACGCTCAACATGCAAGCCGGGGAAAAAGTACAAATCGCGCTCTCCTCTGGACTGGAGGGTTGATGAATGGTAAATAGATGAAAAGACATAGTGATGGAAATTCAGCCAAGCAAACCAAGGAGATCATGGATGAAAATTAACAACATTATGGGATTGAGTATGGCCTGCATGGCCATGTGCGGATGCGGGAAAACGGACTGGAAAACGCAGATGAACGAGCAGTTGCCGGCCTTCGGCCATCGCAACTGGATCGTGGTGGCGGACTCCGCTTATCCCAAACAAAGCGCGCCGGGAATTAATACCGTCTGCACCGGGCAGGATCAGATCAAGGTGCTTGAGCATGTCCTCAAGCAGATCGAAGCAACCCCGCACGTCCGCGCGGTAGTGATGCTGGATACCGAATTGGACAGTGTGACCGAAACGGATGCGCCAGGCGTGGATGCGTATCGACTACAACTCAAGACGCTGCTGCAAGGCAAGCAGGTCAAGGTCATGCCGCATGAGGAGATTATCAGCAAGCTCGACAAAGGCGCGGAACTTTTCAACATCCTACTGCTCAAGACTAACATGGTCATCCCCTACACCTCCGTTTTTATCGAACTGGACTGCAGCTACTGGAACGCCGAGAAGGAAGCTCGACTGAGGAAAAGCATTGACACGAAGCCCTGACGCAATGAAGCTTTTCCGCCAGTTTGAAAATCATCAATGAATCCAACCACCATCCCACAATGAACAAAATACACCTCCTGACATTGGCCACGCTGCTTGGCGCGGGAATCGGATTGTCCGCTGAAGAAACGGCCAAGCCATTGGTTGCCGACGGTCCGTTCCAACCGACCATGGAATCGCTGAAGAAATACACCTATCCGGATTGGTTCCGAGATGCGAAATTCGGCATCTGGGCCCACTGGGGCCCTCAAGCGGTGCCGATGGACGGGGACTGGTACGCCCGCAAAATGTATGAACCGGGCAACAAGCACTATGCCTATCATCTTAAGAACTACGGCCACCCGTCTCAATTCGGCTATAAGGACATCATCCCACTGTGGAAGGCCGAGAAGTGGGACCCGGACCGCCTGATGGGCCTCTACCAACGGGCCGGTGCCAAATATTTTGTCAGCATGGGATCGCATCACGATAACTTCTTCCTGTGGAACTCGAAAATCCACCGGTGGAATTCCGTCAACATGGGGCCCAAGCGCGATGTGGTCGGCGAATGGCAGAAGGCCGCCAAAAAGCACGGCCTGCGCTTCGGCGTCTCCGAGCATCTCGGTGCCAGCTTCACCTGGTTCCAAAGCAGCCACCGCGCCGATAAGGACGGGCCGCAGGCCGGAGTGCCCTATGACGGCGCAAAACCGGAATGGCAGGATCTATATCATTTCGCCGCAGAGCCCGGCGACACCGGTTGGTACAGCAATAACCCGAAGTGGCACCGCCAGTGGTACGCCGCAATCAAGGAACTGGTTGACAACTATCAGCCGGACCTTCTCTACACCGACGGCGGTGTGCCCTTCGGCAACGAGGTCGGCCTCAGCCTGATCGCGCATTTGTATAACTCGGACGCCGCCCGCCACGGCGGCAAGGTGGAAGCCATCTATAACTGCAAGCAGGTCTCCGATGGTCGCTGGGTCCAGGATCTGGAACGCGGCATCATGCCATCAATCGATCCCAACCCGTGGCAAACCGACACCTCGATCGGCGATTGGTATTACGACCGCAATTGGAAATTCCGCCCGGTCAAATGGGTCATCCACATGCTCGTGGACAATGTCAGCAAGAACGGCAATCTGCTGCTCAACGTGGTGCAGCGTCCCGATGGATCGCTGGACCCGGAAGTCGAACAAATGCTCGAACAACTCGCGGCTTGGAACGCGGTGCATGGCGAGGCCATTTACGGCACGCGGCCATGGACTGTCTATGGTGAGAGCGCGGTCAAGGTGAAAGGCGGGGCCTTCAAGGAGGACTATCAATACAATGCACGGGAAATCCGTTTCACCACCAAGGGTACCACGCTCTACGCCATTGCATTGGGTTGGCCGGATGACGGCAAACTCGTGATCCGTTCGCTCGCGAAACCGGAGGGTCGGGACATTAATGCGATCTCCGACATCCGGCTGTTAGGCCACGACGGGAAACTGGAGTGGAAACAAGGGCCTGACGGACTGGTGGTGACCCTGCCTTCAGGGAAACTCTCCGAATTCACCAGCGCCCTCCGCATCACCGGCGACAAACTGCAGGCTGTCACGGAATAGCTGCTTCTCCGTGCTGGTGGACTTCCCCAGCGCCTTCCGCAAAAAAAGGCGGGTAGCAACTATGCTCCCGCCTTTGGTTGAGTGGTGTGAATCGTGGATTATTTGTCGGCCGGCTTGGGTTCAACGGGTTTCGCACCGCCGCGTCCTTGTGGGCGCATGGCCTTCATCTTTTCCTGTTGCGCGGGCGTGAGCACGGCATTGATTTCCTCGCCTTGTGACTTCATCAACGCGCCCATCGCGGTCTTGTCCGCGTCTGTGAGATTGTCCCTGCCCTTGTCCATGAATTCTTTCATCTTGGGGGCGTTCTTTTCCATGATCGCCTTGATCTTGGCCTGCTGGTCGGCGTTGAGTTCGAGTTTCTCCGTCAGGAACTTCAGCCGGGCCTCCGGGTCCATGCGGCGTGCGCCTGCCGGGCGTTGCGGCGGATCAGCGGGTTTATCTTGGGCGAAGGTGGTGGATGGGACGGCGAAGAGCGCCGCAGCTGCCAGACTCAAGGTGAGTGTGAATTGTTTCATAGGTGAGACAAAAACACCTATTCTGCGGAAGAGTTGCGCGGATTCCCAATAATAAATCAGGAACAGGCAATGATTCGTCCGCGAGGCGGCCCGTTCTGCTGCGGACACCACGCCCGTCCACCTCCCGCTTCGAAACACCGGCAAGCACCTTCTCCAAATACTGAAGACTCGGCCAGATCTTACCCGATCCCCTTCTGTAAATCCCGCGCACTCCACAGCGTGCCCGCTGCGGCCGCGCCACTGCCGCGCCATCTTCGCGCGCCGTCCTTGCGCGTCCCGCCGAACCGGTCCCGGCACAATCGGAACACCTCATCCACAAACCCCCGGCTCCCGATCACCGCGCCGTCCGTGAAATATCTAACACGGCAGCGCAGCATCTTCCCCAGCGCCACATCCCGGCTCTGCTCCAGCATCTCCAACTCCGCGTCCACCACCGGTTTCTTCATCCCCTTGCGCACCACCTTCACCTCAAGCTCGCCATTCTCGTTGACCACCTCCTTGAGCTTTTCCACCCCCTCTTCTAACAATATCATCCGGTATTCCTTCGATACCTTGCCCG
>JAPLUJ010000344.1:6055-8431 GCA_026397695.1 Verrucomicrobiota bacterium
TCAGATCGATATAGGCCGCCATGGTTTTCGCCGCGCAGCCTTCTTCCACCAGCACGCTCTTGAAGCGCGATTCCCACAAGGTGCCGGTCCGCTCGTGTTGCCAATTGAACCATCGGGTGAACCGCTGCAGCAGCGTTTTCATGAACTCCCCCAAGTCGTGCATCCGGTACGTGTAGCGCTCGTGAATGGCGGTCACCAGAGTCTCGGATGCCAGCCCGACCCGCACTTTCTCCCGTGCCTCCGCCAACTTTTGCGCCACCTCCGCCACCAGCGCCGCCGGATAAATCGCACGCAAGCGTTTCAACAACTCCTCGTCTGACAGCCCGTCCGCAGCCATCGGCGGCACTTCCAGCAGAATGTGCACGTGATTGCACATCAAACAGTAAGCCAGCACCCGGCAGCCCGTGAAGTTCTCCTGCATTCGCATGTAGGTCCGCAGTTGCTCCTTCTCCGCCTGTCCGAACGCCAGGCGCCGCTCCACCACCCGCGTCACGCAGTGGTAAATCACCGGGCGTACAAATGAATCCTTCCAAGGTGCCAGCCAGCGCGCGCGTCTCATGATGCCCCCAGCCTAGCCACCACCACCAACCAAGCAAGCGCCAATCATAATTATTTCTCTGTCCCTTTAATTAATGAATTGCGGATTGCCAAGGGTCTGGGTCCCAGCTAGTGTCGCGGCCCGCGGGTGCCCTATCCGGGGAGTGCCCGCTGAACCTATCACATCACCGTCGTGGGATTTTTGGATGCCATCAAACGCTGGAGATTGACCCAACAAGGTCTCTCGTCGGGCAAAAAACGTCGGGTTCACAGCGAAAACCCGGTCATACTAATCTTGGAAAACAGCCAATGGGTGAAGTTTGCGCTCTATGCCACCTTTGCCGTCAGCAGCGCAGTCATGGTGCTCAAGGCCTCTCCTGGCACGTCTTTTGCCGAAGAGCCATTCAAGGGCATGCTGTACGGTTTCATCATCGCGATCACCGCCATCGTGATGTTTCAGGTCAGCCTGCAAACCTCTTGTTGGCGTAACAGCCGGGCGGTGCTGGTACTTGGCGGTTTGATCGGCCATCTGGCACTGGTCCAGATGGCGATGAACTTGGTGGATGCGGAATACATCCCGCAGGTTTTCCAGTTTTTTTTCGTACCCTTCGCACTCGCGCCGATGCTCCACGGCGTATTGCTGGGACGGGCAGTCGGAGCGTTTTCCGCAGTCTTCGTGACGTTGATCGGCTGCCTTCTGGTCCCCCGTGAGGATGCCTTGGGTTACATGATCCTCAGCTTGGTCGCGGGAATGACCAGCGTGCTGCTTGCCCACCAAGTCCGCAGACGTTTGCAACTCTTGCAGACGGGCATCTACGTCGGGGCGGTGACGCTGTTGCTCGGGTTCTTGTTAGGTGGCTTGGATATTCCCTCGTGCTTCGGGCCAAACGCCATGGATCATCTGCAACTGCTAGGTACTGGCAGCGCCGTGGCCTTTGGCACGGCGGTGTTGACCGCGCTCCTGATCAGCGGACTGTTGCCGATATTCGAAGGATTTTTCATGTTGACCACCGACATCAGTTGGCTGGAACTCAGTGATTTGAATCACCGACTGTTGCGCCAAATGCAGCTTGAGGCACCGGGCACCTTCCACCACAGTTTGGTGGTCGCCGCGCTGTCCGAAGCGGCGGCGGAGAAAATCGGTGCCAACGCCCCGATGTGTCGCGTTTGCGCGTATTTCCACGATGTGGGAAAACTGCGCAAACCCGGCTATTTCATCGAAAACCAGCACGATGGTGAAGAAAACCCGCACGATGCGCTCACCCCGACCATGAGTGCGCTGATCATCATTGCCCACGTCAAGGACGGCGTCGATCTTGCCGTCAAACACAAACTCAATCCTCGAATCATCGGTGTGATCCAAGAACATCATGCGGATTCCCTCGTCTATTACTTCTACCGCCGGGCGCAGGATCAGAAAAAACTGGAATTGGAAAAAGTCGACCGCCGCTTGGAAAATCCGGAAGATCTACCGATGATCGACGAGAAGAATTTCCGTTATCCGGGGCCTCGTCCGAAAACCCGGGAGAGCGGCATCATCGCTCTGGCGGATTCGATCGAGGGCGCATCCCGTGCCCTGAAAAAACCTTCGCCCGCGAAAATCCGCACGATGGTCGAAGATATCGTCCGCATGAGAATCCAAGACGGACAACTCGACGATTGCCCGCTCACCCTCCAAGAGTTGGCCATCGTCAAGGAGAGCTTCGCAACCACCCTGCGCAGCATGTTGCACAGCCGCATCGACTACCCGAAGGACGACGACCGGACATCCGTCATGACCAGGCGGGCGACTGCCGACCGCGACACCACGCAAGGCGGGCAAGTCATTCCCATGCCAAA
>JAPLUJ010000451.1 GCA_026397695.1 Verrucomicrobiota bacterium
CGGCGGATCTATGGGCAGCTGGCAACGCGAGCTTGGTCCGCGGCACTAGCAGGATTTTGTAATCCACGTCATCGATTGTTTCGATGAGCACCAGCCGCCCCTGATCGGAAAGATGCCGGTCCACCGCCCCGCACCGTCCGCGGAAAATGCTATAGACCGGCACCGCCATCGCCGTCGCCTCACGGTTCATCGTGCCGCCGCCGCTCACCACCAGATCCGAGTACCAGATCAGGTTCAGTCCATCGACGACACCCGTGGGAACCACCACTTTAGCACCCACGAACCAGTGCGGGTATTGAGCACGCAGCTCGCACTCCTGACGCTGGTTGCGGGGCAGCAGCACCGCCATGGCACCAGGGCTTGCAAGCACCCGCTCCATCAAGCGGACGAACAAATCCTCCGCATCCCGGTTGTGGTAGTGCGCCTCGGTGGCCGCCGGCCTGACCGTCACCACCACGTCGGCTTCGCGCAAGCCGAGTTGCCCGATGATCGACTCATCCCGCCGGAAGTCCGGCACATAGACGTCCTCCTTGATTCCCGCATAGGTCAGGACCCGTTCCGATGGGGTTTCGCCATAGATGGCGGAGTGTACCACCTCGGGAGTCAGATACCAGCTGGGTTCTAACAGCGAAGGCTCGACGGTGTGTTCGTAGTCCATGATTTCGACCACCGGAATGCCCATCAGCTTGGCCGCCAGGTTCTGGCTCCGCGAACCGAGGTTAAGCGCCAGGCCGGGCTTCTCGCGCCGGGCGAAGCCCAGCAATTGCCAACCGCGCACCAGCAGTCCCCATGCCTTGGCACTCAAATGCCTGCCGTAGTGCCGGCCGATTTGCTGATATTCCAGCGCGTGAAAGCCCGCCAGTTCGCATGTCTGATAGCCGTCCCTTGCCGTTATCACCACTTGATGTCCTTGACTCCGCAACTCCCGGATGATCGGCCGGAAGAACGGGATGTGCGGCGTGTTTTCCAGATCGATCCAGATTTTGATTCCGGAAAAACGTGGTGCGGCGGGCATGCGCGGCGGTTCTGCGGCGGCCTCCGGGAACGCCAAGTGGTGCTCGAGGACAAAACGCGCGACCTCGCGGGGCAGCACCTGCCAAGCTTGCCCTTGGTATTGATCCCTGACCCAGCGGAGGAACCCTTCATAGTGGGACAGCGGGTAAGTCATGTCAGTGCCGGAGCCCGTCATGTCGATGTAGTCCGGATGAACATTCATCAGAACCATGCCGCCGTGTCGGACGATCCACGCGGTTTTCCGCTGCCAAATTCCCGCGTCCGGTTCGCGCAACAACAGGAACAGCGTCGAGTCCTGCGGGAGGGTATAGGGCAGCTCGACATAACCTTTGCGGCGGCCCGGCTTCGCAGCCTCTTCCGGGACGGCTATCCAATACGGGAAAATCGTGTGGGCACCGGTCGGTTGCGGTTCAAACGGATCGGTGTCAAAGGTCGAGCATTCGTAATCGATGTCCAGATCATGCAGCCAAACAAGCTCGCGCAGCATGAAACCGGAACGAAATCCGGTGGCATTCCACTCGTGCAGGTAATGATTGATGCGCCGCGCCTTGGTGGCAAAACCGGCCCGCGATTGATAGAGTTTGCCGTCGTGATGAAGATCGTGAACCCCCACTTCGAAGCCCTTCTCAATGAGCCACTCGCGGAGCGAATCGGGCACCCGGTATTCCCCTTCCGGAATGAAGTTGAATGAGGAGTGGAAGCCGTATTTCAGGTCAAGCTCCGCCAGCGCCCGCACCTTGTCCACGCCGTCCTGGCTCTCGACATCGTGGGTCAGGACCAGCGCGAAGCGTTTGCCATCCGGC
>JAPLUJ010000688.1 GCA_026397695.1 Verrucomicrobiota bacterium
ATAGGTCGTATAGGACGTATAGGTCGTATAGGTCGTATAGGTCGTATAGGACCTATAGGACGTATAGGACGTATAGGTCGTATGGGACGTATAGGACGCATAGGACCTATAGGTCGCATAGGTCGTATAGGTCGTATAGGATCTATAGGTCGTATAGGTCGTATAGGTCGTATAGGACCTATAGGTCGAATAGGACCTATAAGTCGCATAGGACCTATTCTTTTTTTCTGCGATTCCGGTGTTCCAAGCGTGCGCGCGTCATACGCTCGCGGAGACCGCCTTTTTCCAGGAAGTCTTTTTCCAAACGCCGGATCTGCTGGTCGAGCAAGTAATTCGCCTGATGGGTCAGACAGATGGCGATGTTGGCCAAAACTTCGGCAGGCCGGGTTTCGAGGAATTCACGATAGCTTTCAAATGACTCGGTGGATTGCTTGCCCANNCCAAAACTTGAGATCCCGGACGCGGAGGAAATCTTGATAGTCGATGAGAAGTTCCTCCAGACTCGCTCTTGCGACGTTGGTGAGTTTGAGTTCCATTTCTGTCGAGGTGACGGAGGCTTTGCTGCCTTCGGCGATGTTTTGTTTCCCCGAGCGGGCCGCCTGCACCATTTGATCGATGGTGCGATCACCGCGCTTCAGAAAGCGCTCGCAGAAGCGAAATGTGAAGTCATAGATAATCTCCGCCTTTTGATAGGAAAGGAGGTCACGATAGTTCCCACCCTTGGGGAGAAAGCCGGATGGGTCTTCTGGCATGGGTGGGAGAGTGACGATTCAGAGAAATAGATCCTATAGGACTTATAGGACCTATGTTTTTTGATAGACTTCCGCGCCGTGGGCGACAAACTCTATCGATTTTTCCGCCATGCCCTTGGCCAAGGCTTCCTCCACGGCGATGCCCTGTTCGGCGGCGTATTGGCGCACGTCCTCGCTGATTTTCATCGCGCAGAAGTGCGGGCCGCAGATCGAGCAGAAGTGGGCGGTTTTGGCACCGTCCTGCGGCAGGGTTTCGTCGTGGAAACTGCGGGCGGCCACCGGATCGAGGCCGAGGTTGAATTGGTCGTCCCAACGGAACTCGAAGCGCGCCTTGGAGAGCGCGTTGTCACGGTATTGGGCACCCGGGTGGCCTTTGGCGAGGTCGGCGGCGTGGGCGGCGATTTTGTAGGTGATGACGCCCGCCTTGACGTCGTCCTTGTTAGGCAGACCTAGGTGTTCCTTGGGCGTGACATAACACAGCATGGCGCAGCCATACCAACCGATCATGGCGGCGCCGATGCCGCTGGTGATGTGGTCGTAGCCGGGCGCGATGTCGGTTGTTAGAGGGCCGAGGGTGTAGAACGGCGCCTCGTGGCACCATTCCAACTGCTTGACCATGTTTTCCTCGATCAAATGCATGGGCACGTGGCCCGGACCTTCGTTCATGACTTGCACGCCTTTGGCCCACGCGCGGGTGGTCAGGCCGCCCTGCACTTCGAGTTCGCCGAACTGCGCCGCGTCGTTGGCATCGGCGATGGAACCGGGACGCAGACCGTCGCCAATCGAGAAGGCGACGTCATAGGCGGCCATGATCTCGCAGATGTCATCCCAGTGGGTATAGAGGAAGTTTTCCTGATGATGCGCCAGGCACCACTTCGCCATGATGGATCCGCCGCGGCTAACAATACCGGTCATGCGGCTGGCGGTCATCGGAATGAAGCGCAGCAGCACGCCGGCGTGGATGGTGAAATAATCCACCCCTTGCTCGGCCTGTTCGATGAGCGTGTCGCGGAACAATTCCCAGGTGAGGTCCTCGGCCTTGCCGTTGACTTTTTCGAGTGCCTGATAGATAGGCACCGTGCCGATGGGTACCGGTGAGTTGCGCAGGATCCACTCGCGGGTGGCATGGATGTTTTTGCCGGTGGAGAGGTCCATCACGGTGTCGGCCCCCCACTTGGTGGCCCAACGCATTTTCTCGACTTCCTCCTCGATCGACGAGGCGACGGCGGAATTGCCGATGTTGGCATTTATTTTCACCAGGAAATTGCGCCCGATGATCATCGGTTCGCATTCCGGATGATTGATGTTGCAGGGGATGATGGCACGCCCCGCAGCAACCTCGCATCTAACGAACTCGGGGGTGATCTCCGCCGGGATGCGCTGCGGGAACCTGCCGAACACAGCGGGCGTGTAGGCGGCTGGAATTGGCAATGGGACATGTGCAATTTGCGATTGTTGGGCGGAACCGCGGTGCTGTTTAGCGAGATCGTTTCTGACAATGTCGTCTTGCAAATCCGCAATCATCAATCCGCCATCCGCCATCTGATGCTGGCGCAGGTTTTCGCGGATCGCGATGAACTCCATCTCCGGTGTGATGATGCCTCGGCGCGCGTAGTGGAGTTGCGTCACGGGTGTGCCGCCCGTGCCCCTCCTGATGGCACGCAGCGGTTGGCGGCGCCCGGCGGTGAGACCGGGAAACCCGGCAAATCGGTTAGATGTTTCGGATTGCGAGGCGTATGCGGCGTGTTGATCGCTGAGATAGCCGTTGTCCTGGGGCATCACCGGCCGGCCGGTGTAGGCCTCGACATCGCCGCGGGCGAGGATCCAGTCGCGGCGCAGGGCCGGCAGCCCATGTTCGACGCTGCCGGTGAAGGCCGGATCGCCCCATGGCCCCGCACAATCATAGACGCGCACCGCTGCGTTCACCTCGCTGCGGCCGTTGCAGGCGGTGGTGTTGGAAAGGGCGATCTCGCGCATCGGCACACGCACGGTGGGATGGATCCGGCCGGTCACATAAATGCGGGTGGACGCGGGCATCGGGGTGCGGGAGGAGTCGTGGGATTCAAGACTGCTGCGGCTGCTGGAAACAGGCGCAGTGACGGATTCTTCCGGGCGGATCATGGTGGTAATTGAGATAGCGGTTCGAAGCGGAGTTGTGGAGAAGCACCAGGCCGTGCGCGGGATATGCGGCCTTAAGACGAGGAGCGGGTGGCTCGACTTCCTACGGCGGCACAACCCGCGTCAGGTTCGAAGGGTCTTTCCCGCGCGTCGGAAAATCTCGGCTCTGCGCTCGATGAGCACCCCTGTCTGGATCGCCAGCATCGGATTATCAACGCGGGCTGTCAAGTGGCCCGGGCGGATTTCCCATGGCACGAAGTAATCCTTGATTTACGCGGCCGCTTCGCCAAAGGTCCGCCTGTCGCGCGGGGCGTAGCTCAGCCTGGTAGAGCGCCTGCTTTGGGAGCAGGAAGTCGTCAGTTCGAATCTGGCCGCCCCGACCACCCTTGATTTTCAAGGACTTATGATTTCTATGCCTCAAAAAAGGCCTGTTTGGGAACGAAAGTGGGAACAAATCCGCCAAGTTCCGTATGGGGTTTTATCGTTTCAGCTTTCCGAAGCTTTCCTCATTTCTCCGCTTTTGAGAGAAGCCCGGTGCTTCACTGTTGGAGAGAATGCCCGCAGGTGATCCCGCGATTTGATAGGGCGTTTGACCACCTAACATCTCACCCGGGGTAAATGCCCAGATACCGTTCCAAGGATGCATCCGGCTCGCACAGGATCACATCGAACGGCTGCAAGCCGCCAGCGTTGAGGTAGCAATTCCGCTTTTCTGCATCGATGGCCATCACGCCGAAAGCGTAGTTGAAAAACACCGCGTGCCCGGACGGGTCTTGCAGCCGGATCCATCCCGCCTGGCGGAAAAACGCCTCGATTTCCCGTGGTTCCGCCGGGACACCGTGGTATTGCGGCTGGGTGATGCCGAATGAGATCATGCCGTCTGTCCAGCGGATGACGGAAACAAGGCGCACGTCGTCGCCGAAGACTTCATTGCTGGCCAGCCAGCGGGAAAGATACTCCAGCGGTGTGGCGGGAACGAATTCGATGGCCTCCCGCTCACGCGGCGCGTCCGTATCCGGGCGCAACACCGCCAGCGGATGGCGGCGCAACTCCGGCACCAGCCCGAATGCGGGCGGAATCGTGGTTTTCCCGACAAGGCCGACATGGGCGTCCAGTTCGACCATGTGCTCCGTGCCGAGGGTGGCGTCCGGGCAAAGGGCGAGGAATTCTTCCCATGCAAAGCCCGGTTCTCTCAGGCACCCAAGTTCAACAGCGAGAGCAAGCGCTTGTTCGGCTTGGGCGTGGATGCGTTCCGTTCGGTCCTGCCCATGGCAAGCGCCGTGGTCTTGGCAAAGGTCGCGTAATCGCTCTTGGAAGGCCGCAAGCAAATCGCCTGAAACCCCCGCGCCTTGGCTGGCGCTGATGTCACCAAATTTCCGACGGTCTTTTTTTTCGCGTTCACGCTGGGCGGAAGATGGCATCCCGCAGGCGTCTCCGCAATCCTGAAAACCGGAATATCGGAAATCGCGAGATCAACCCGGAGAATTCATGGAATTGCATGGGACGCGGGAAATAAACAGATTGAACGATGGTTTGGAAAAGCCCATCGCATCCGATCACGGCGCGCTCTCTTCCACCCGGAAGTATCGCTTGGGCATGTCGCGGGTCGTGTAGAACCGTTTGATTTCCTCGCCGTTGCCGGCGATGCCGCTTTCCACAGTGGTCCAAGTTTTCAGGTCTAGCGAGGCTTCAATCCGCTAGGTCTTGCCGCTTGCGGCTGGGAACGTGAACTCGATTGCCGTGCGGGCCTCTGCCACCAGCGCGGGATGGTCTGCGATGTCGAGGGGTGACTTGCCCGTCAGGACTTCGTAGCCGTCAAGGAAGCCGTCCTTGTCGGTGTCGAGTGTCTCCGCCGGGTCGAGCGGGAAAGCGTCCTGGGAATCCTTAACCCCGTCCTCATCCGTGTCCCACAAGGTTGGGTTGGTGTTATACAACACGATTTCCTGATAGTTCGTCCACCCGTCGTCGTCATCGTCGTTGGTGTCGGGGGTGAACGTCGCGCTGACGGTCTTGTCGGAGTCCATCAGAACGGATAGCGGGTTGGCCGCGCCCGTTGCATCACCGGTCCAACCGGTGAAGAGGTAGCCGGGGATTGGGGTAGCAGTTAGTGATGCGTTGGCATGGTAAAGGTAGGGATTGGCATTGCCTGTGATCCCGCCATTTGCCGCAGCGGTGAGGGTGAGCGTGAATGAGGGGTTACCTTCGAGTTCCTGAGCCATTCCCGGTGCGAGCGGTCGCAGGGAAATCACCCACCGCCCCGGCGTGTCGGGATGCGTGCCACGTACCACAATCCGCCAGTATGCTTCACCCGTTGCGGTGAGCGCTTGGGAGACGCGCTCGGATAGCTGCCGCCCTGCGAAGTCCTCGCGCAAATGATCGTGTTTTCCATGAGTTATGGTGGGGGTGGTTCGGTGGCGGGTTTGACAGGCTCGGCCCAGCACTGCTGCCAATATCGCTGGTCGATTTGATAGGGATTCACCGGCTCTTTGGCGGGGTCGCAGTCGGCGGGCAGGACGCCATAGCGCTTCATTTCGCGAATATATTCATAGCGCGGCTGGAAGCCAGGCATATCGAAGCGCTTGATCTCTAACAGACGATCCTTGGCAGCCTGCAGGTGGGTGAGGATTAATTGGTAATCGGGGTCGTCTGTGGACGCGAAAATCACCGGATGGATGACCGGCTTGGGGGGGTCTGCCAAGTCGTTAGGTACGGGCCTCGGGGCAGGTGCTTTGCCCACCGCAAAGCCGCCGGCGGATTGCGCCAGCGTCGTCATCAGCGCGAGGGATTTCTCGGGGCTGGAAAGATTGAAAATGGCATGGCGGGAGAACCGGGTGACCGGACGCATCCAGCCTTCAAAGTCGCCATAGGGATCGGTTTTTGTCAGCGAGGTGACGGATAGTGGCAGACGGTTCTCATGGCAGGTGGCGCAGCGGCGCGTGATGGCATCGCGGGCACCTGCGGTCGATGGCCAGGTGTCATCCATTTCGCGAATCGGTTCATTGTTACGCCACCACGCGCCGATCTGGCCGGTGCCGTAGGCGGCGTAGGTGCCGGCGTAAACTGCGGCGGAATCGATCCACAGCCGAATGGTGGCACGCTCGATATCCGTGAGTTTCGTTGCGTAATGGGAACCATCTATCCATTTCATCAGCGGTGAGGCAAAACTGTAGGTGGTATAAGGCGCGTCGTTGCCGCCGGGGCGACCACTGATATTTCGGATGCCCGTCCAGTTGAGTCCGGCATTGTCCTTGATCTGGCGATGCAGGTGAAGGTTGTAGTAGGAGAGCGAATAGGTGGGGCCGTGGTCGCCTGTGAGGTCAAGACCGCCGTCACGCTTGTCGGAGTTATGGCAACTGACGCAATGGTGGTCGAGGATCGGCTGGATGTCGCGCGGAAAATCGAGGATTGCAGGGATTCCGGTGATGGGTTGGATCCGGCTGGGTTCCTGCCGGGCGGCAAGCTTGATGCCTTGGGGCGGGGTCATGGTGCGTGGCTCATGGCAGCCTATGCAACTGGCATTCTCGCCCGGTTGAAGCGTGATGAAACTACGCATTTGTTTGACACATAGCTCATGTTCATCGAGCGCGGCGAAGTAGAGACTGCGATTGGCGGGAGCCTCGAAACAGGCCGAACCGTCGGCCGCGACCGGGACCGTGCCGAGAATCCGTTTGAGCGTCCAGGTGCCACCGTGGGCGAGCGGGGTGGAGCCACCGCCGTGGTAGTTCACCGGTTTTGGCAAGTCCTCCATGACCAGCAGTTTTTTGATGGATCCGGGTTTGATGCCGGTGGTGTTGCGGCCCAGCGTCACATCAGCGAGGAACAGCGTGCCGGTGGTTTTTGATAGATCCACATGCGGCGGGATGACTGTC